>CBHWDR010000008.1:0-17034 GCA_966112575.1 uncultured Chitinophagales bacterium | reverse complement strand
TATCTCTACCAGTCCTTAAAAGCGGCCAATGAAACCGAGCCATTTCGCTATCGGATCCATGGCGAGGATGTGCGCGTGTACGATATCGTACATGCCTCACCAACGATCAATCGCCCCGACGGAACCTTTGGATTCGCCTACATGGACTTTAAATCGGATGCAGATGAGTTCCTGCAATCCGCAGAGATGGAGATCGCACGCGTGCAATCAGCTTCCGGCCTGGTTCCAGCGGTATCCGGTGAGAACGTGCTCCATTATTCATCACTGCCCTGGCTGCGCTTTACCCAGCTTTCGCATGCCCGTTCTTTTTCTTTTCCCGACAGTTGTCCCAAAATATCCTTCGGCAAGATGGAGGAGCGACAAGGCCAAATGACCATGCCGGTTTCCATTCATGTCCATCATGCGCTGATGGATGGCTACCATGTGGGGCTCTTTGTTGATCGCTTTCAGCAGCTGCTTCAACCTTAAATAAATTCACCATGCACCGTTATTTCCTGATCAATAAGCCCTGGGGCATGGTGTCGCAATTCGTGAGCTCCCACCCGGTACGCCTGCTCGGCGAGATCGATTTTCCTTTTCCGGAAGGCACGCATGCCATCGGGCGGCTCGACAAGGACTCGGAAGGGCTCTTGCTGCTGACGACCGACAAGCGGATCACGCGGCTGCTCTTCAGCGGACCCGTGCCGCATGAGCGGACCTACCTCGTGGAAGTGCGGGGCGTGGTAGGCGAGGAGGCACTCGAGCAGCTGCGCACCGGCGTTTCCTTTCTCATCCGGGGCGGAGCGCCCTATACCACTCCGCCCTGCGACGTGCAGATCGTGCCCGCGCCGGCCGACCGCTCGTTCTCCCCGCGTGAGCTGCCGCCCTATATCGAAACCAGCTGGCTCACGATCACCCTCACGGAAGGGAAGTTCCACCAGGTGCGCAAGATGGTGGCCGGTGTGGGCCATCGCTGCCTGCGGCTGGTACGCATCTCCATCGAAAACCTCTACCTCGACAATATGAAACCGGGTGAAGTGCGGGAGGTGGATGAGGACACCTTCTTTACCCGGCTCAAGCTCCGTTGAAAGGCAAGGCCGCAGCAAGTGCTACCTTTGCCTTATGGTATTGCATATCCGGAACATGGTCTGCAGCCGTTGCAAAATGGTCGTTCGCGAAACCCTCGGGCAGCTCGGCCTCCATCCCGAGCGGGTGGAACTGGGTGAAGTAGTACTGGAGGAAGCGTCGCTGGACGATGCCCAGCGCGAAGCGCTTGCTGCACGTCTGGAAGCCCTGGGCTTTGCCCTCATCGACAGCCGCCAGGGCCGCCTGATCGAGCAGATCAAGAAAGTAGTGATCCGGACCGTTCACCACAGCGAAGAGAAATCGCCGCTCAAGTTCAGCCAGCTGCTGGCCACGGAACTCCACCATGATTATTCCTACCTGAGTCACCTGTTCTCCGAAGTGGAGGGCATCACCATTGAACAATACCTGATCCAGCAGAAGATCGAGCGGGTGAAGGAACTGATGATCTATGACGAGCTGACCCTCGCGCAGATCGCACTCGACCTCGGCTATAGCAGTACAGCGCACCTTTCCTCCCAGTTCAAGAAGATCACCGGGTTGACGCCGACCCAGTTCCGGCAGCTGAAAGACCGGAAGCGCAAGGGCCTGGATGAGGTAGGTTCCCAAAAATGATGTAATTCCCGGGCCGGATTCTGTAAACATGCCGGGGAAAACCGGCAGTAGGTTTGTATCAAATTATCATGATGAAACAGACCTATCCCATCAATGGAATGAAGTGCAGTGGCTGCGTGACCGGTGTCAAGCAGGCCCTGGAAGCCCTGCCCGGCGTGCAAGAGGCTGAAGTTCAGCTCAACCCCCAACAGGCCACGATCGAATCAGAACGTCCCCTGTCCTTCGAGGAGGTGCGCGCGGCCGTTGCCAAAGCCGGCAATTATACCGTTGCACCGGCCGGTGCCAACGCTTCCTGAAGGCTTGGCCGTCTGCCCGATCCTGTCATGGTGCAGGATTTGCCGGTACTGCCCAGGAAATATTCACCCTTGAATCAGCGAAGATGAAGAAGATGCTCGTCCTGCTGGCCTTCCTGTATGCGTTCAACGCGCAGGCCCAGCACGATCACGACCGCGACCATGCGCCGGCCAGGCCGGCCCCGCAGAAAAAAGACACGGTGCCCGCTGCGGGCCACAACCATGCTGCAGGCGGACATGATGAAGGCCATGACCACGGTGCGGCGCCGATGTCGCACGCTTTCTCGATCAACCTCCCCATGACCCGCAACGGCTCGGGAACGGCCTGGCTGCCCGATAACTCGCCCATGTATGGCTATATGTTCCATTCGAAGAAGTGGATGTATATGTTGCACGGCAATGCCTTCATCCGGTACAACAAGCAGGACCTCCTCGAGAAAGGCAGCCGGGGCGACAGCCAGTTCGACGCACCGAACATGGTGATGCTCATGGGGCAAAGACGGGTAGGGCATCGGGGCCTCCTTCATTTCAACACCATGTTCTCACTCGACCCGATCACGGTTGGCGGTAGCGGTTACCCCCTGCTCTTTCAAACCGGTGAAGCCTACAAAGGGCAGCCCCTCGTAGACCGGCAGCATCCACACGACCTGGTCTCCGAACTTTCGGTGAGCTATGCGCATGCCTTGTCTCCTAAGTCGGATCTATTCGTTTACCTGGGCTATCCCGGCGAGCCGGCCATTGGCCCCGCAGCCTACGTGCATCGCCCTTCGGGCTTCTTCAACCCCGATGCGCCGCTCTCGCACCACTGGGTAGATGCCACGCATATCACCTTTGGAGTGGCTACGCTCGGCTTCCGGTATGGTCAGTTCAAAGTGGAAGCTTCTTCCTTCACCGGGCGGGAGCCGGGTGAGAACCGCTACAGCTTCGACAAGCCGCGATTCGACTCGTACAGCGGGCGCCTTTCCTTCAACCCCTCGGAGAAATGGGCCATGCAGGTCTCGAAAGCCTTCATCAAGGAACCGGAAGAGCTGCATCCCGGCGAAGACGTGAACCGGACCACCGCATCGGTCACTTACAGCGCGCGCGGCTTTGGCGAGACCTTCACCAACTTCACGGCGCTCTGGGGCATGAACAAGGTGAAGGGCCATCACGGCGAGCATGCGGCCCTGCTGGAAGGCTCGCATGCCGTTCGGCGCACCACGGTTTACGGGCGCTACGAATGGGTGCAGAAGTCGGTGGAGGAGCTGAACCTTGATGAATCGCAATTCGGCCATGATGTGCTCTTTCCCGTGCATGCACTGACGGCCGGCGCATCCTATGATATCCTCACCCTCGGTCAGACCAAATTCGCCCTGGGCACGCAGGTTACCTTCTTCGACCCCAGCCGCCGGTTGAGCGTGCTCTATGGCGATAACCCGCTTGCCGGACAGGTTTACCTGCGGATCTATCCGCGTGCGATGGGGCAGAAGTCGGGGCCGTTTTATTTAACGAATTAGGTATTGTGTATTGGGGTATTGGTGTATTGAGGTATTGGGTGTTTTGTGATTGTTCCATACCGTCTAATCAGAAGGAATTACTCCTTTGATCTATGGTCCTTCGTTCGTGGTCTGTCGTCTGTCGTCTTCTCATTAGTTTGTCATTAGAAATAAAGCTGCAAATAGTTCCTTGGAACAATTAATGAGGGAAGAAGGCATTCATCACCTTTAAAACAAGGCTATGCACGATTATCATTATTACCGCGATTGTATCGAAGCCTGCCAGCGATGTGCAGCGATCTGTCACCACTGCGCTTCGTCCTGTACGCAGGAAGAGGACGTTCAGATGATGGCCCGTTGTATCCAGCTCGACATGGAATGCGCAGCGATCTGTACCGCGGCCGCACAGCTGATGAGCATGGGCAGCAACCGCGCCAGCGAGATCTGCCGCATCTGTGCCGACATCTGTACCGAATGCGGCGACGAGTGCGGCAAGCACGAAAGCGTACACTGCCGCGAGTGCGCCGAGATCTGTCACCGTTGTGCCGAGGAGTGCCGCCGCATGAGCAGTATCGCAGCCTGATCGCTTCGTTATTTTTGCAGAAAGCGAAGCTATGGAATGGAAAGCGCTCCTTTGCCGGCATGCCTTCATCGATGGACAATGGACCGACGCATCCGGCGGTAAGACCTTCGAGGTGACCAACCCCGCAACACGTGCCGTCATCGGCTCGGTGCCCGATATGGACCTCAACGATGCCCGTCGTGCGATCGATGCGGCCGCGGCTGCCTGGCCCGCCTGGCGCGACCGCACGGCGAAGGAGCGCTCGACCATCCTGCGCGTCTGGTTCGACGCGATGATCCGCAACAGGGAAGCTCTGGCCCAGCTGATGACCATCGAGTCGGGCAAGGTAATCGCGGAGAGCCGGGGCGAAGTGGCCTACGGCGCCGCTTTCATCGAATGGTTTGCCGAAGAAGCGAAGCGCCAGTATGGCGATGTGATCCCCCCACATACGGGGGACCGCCGGCTGCTGGTCGTTCGACAGTCGGTAGGCGTGGTGGGCGCGATCACCCCCTGGAACTTTCCCTTGGCCATGATCACCCGCAAAGTAGGACCCGCGCTCGCTGCCGGTTGCCCGGTGGTGGTGAAGCCGCCATCGGAAACGCCGCTCACGGCCCTGGCCATCGCCCGCCTCGCAGAAGAAGCCGGGTTTCCAAAAGGCGTGTATAATACGATCACTTCGTCGGACAGCAGCGCCATCGGAAAGGAGTTCTGCGAAAACCCGAAGATGCGCAAGGTCTCCTTCACCGGCTCCACACCGGTGGGCAAGATCCTCATGGAGCAGGGAGCCGCCACCTTGAAGAAGCTCTCCCTGGAGTTGGGCGGCAATGCGCCCTTTATCGTTTTCGACGATGCCGATATCGACGCGGCCGTGAAAGGCGCCCTGCTCTCCAAGTACCGCCACAACGGACAGACCTGCGTTTGCGTGAACCGCATCCTCGTGCAGGAGGGTGTGTACGATACGTTTGTTGCGAAATTCACGGAGGCCGTACGTGGCCTGAAGACGGGTGACGTACTCGACGAGACGGTGCAGGTGGGGCCGCTGATCCATGAAAAAGGACTGAAGAAAGTGCAGGAACACATCCAGGATGCGCTCGACAAGGGGGGCCGACTGGCTACCGGTGGCCAGGTGATCCAGGGACTTTTCTTCCAGCCGACTGTACTTACGGAGGCTGATCCATCCATGCGCATTGCCAGGGAAGAGGTCTTCGGGCCGGTAGCGCCCATCTTTCGTTTTCACACCGAGGACGAGGCCATCCGGATGGCCAACGATACCGAGTATGGTCTGGCTTCCTATTTCTACAGCCGCGACGTAAACCGCTGCTGGCGGGTGGCCGAGGCCCTCGAATACGGCATGGTCGGCATCAACGAAGGCCTCATCTCCACCGAAGTGGCGCCCTTCGGCGGCATCAAGGAATCGGGGTTCGGAAGAGAAGGTTCCAAATACGGGTTGGATTACTACACGGAGCTGAAGTACCTCTGTTTTGGCGGGGTGCAGTAGGCAGGATGGTGCATTGGACGGCAGCAAGTAACTTGTGCTACGAACCAACGACCATGGCCAGGATCCTCATACTCTTCGCGCATCCCCTGCTGGAGAAGTCGCGCGTGCACGCCCGCCTTGCCGCTGCCGCCCGATCGGTGCCCGGCGTCAGCTTCCGCGACCTCTACGAGCTCTATCCCGAATTCGACATCGACGTCCGCCGCGAGCAGCAGGTCCTGCTCGATCATGATATCATCATCTGGCAGCATCCGTTTTACTGGTACAGTGCGCCACCCCTGCTGAAGCAGTGGCAGGACCTGGTGCTGGAACACGGCTGGGCTTATGGCCGGAAAGGCAATGCGCTGGAGGGGAAGATAGTGTTCCAGGTGCTGTCGACCGGCGGCAGCCGGGAAGCCTACCAGCATGGGGGCTACAACAAATACCCGATACAGGAATACCTGCGACCTTTCGAACGAACGGCGGAACTCTGCAAAATGAGCTACTGGCCGCCCTACTGGGTGGATGGCGTGCACCGGATGGAAGACGCCACCGTTGCCGCGCATGCACAGCAATACCGCAATCTGCTCCTGGCCTTTTCCAATGACCTGTACAGCGAAGCGGACATCGAATCGCTGGATCTGCTGAATGCGCTTTTCCCCCTCACCTCAACAACCTGACAATGGCAAATACCTTTCTCTTCCAGGCCATGGTTTACCTGGCAGCCGCCGTAGTCTTTGTGCCCATTGCCAAGCGGCTGGGACTCGGCTCCGTGCTGGGTTATCTCATCGCCGGCGTGGTGATCGGTCCCTTCGCCCTGGGCTTCATCGGTGAAGAAGGGGCCGACCTGATGCACTATGCCGAATTCGGGGTGGTGATGATGCTCTTCCTGATCGGCCTTGAGCTGGAACCCGCCCTGCTCTGGCGGATGCGCAAGAGCATCGTTGGACTGGGCAGCATGCAGGTCCTCCTCACCGCGGGCGTCACGGCCGGCATCTGCCTGCTCACCGGCATGAACGTGCAGCAGTCGGTGGCCATGGGCCTGATCATGGCCATGTCTTCCACCGCCATCGTGATGCAAACGCTGCGGGAGAAAAGCCTGATGAAGACCGAAGCCGGGCAGAGTGCATTCTCCGTGCTCCTGTTCCAGGATATCGCCGTGATCCCCATACTCGCACTCTTCCCGCTGTTGCGGAACCTGACAGTAACGGGTGCTACAGAAGCACATAGTGGCACCTGGGTGGAAGGCCAGCCGGCCTGGGTGCATACGCTGATGGTGCTCGGATCGGTGGCTGGGATCATCCTGGTCGGTCGTGTGGCCATCCGGCCGTTGCTGCGCATCATCGCACGCACCGGCCTGCGCGAGATCTTCACGGCCTCGGCCCTGCTCATCGTGGTGGGCATCGCGGCCCTCATGACCCAGGTGGGCCTGAGCCCTGCGCTTGGCGCCTTCCTTGCCGGCGTGGTGCTGGCCAACAGCGAATACCGGCATGAGCTGGAAAGCGATATCGATCCCTTCAAGGGCCTCCTGCTCGGCCTCTTCTTCATCGCCGTGGGCGCCGCTATCGATTTCCATCTCATCGCCGCGCAACCCTGGCGCATACTTGGCTGGGTAGCGTTGCTGATGGCGCTAAAGTCGGTGGTGCTTTTTCTCTCCGGTCGATTGTTCCGCCTCAGCACCGAACAGAATTTCATCTTCTCTTTTTCACTCAGCCAGGTAGGCGAGTTCGCCTTCGTGCTGCTTTCCTTCGCCTTCAACGAAGGCATCCTGCCGCAGGAGACTGTGGCATTTTTCATTGCGGTTGTGGCCATCAGCATGGCCTTCACACCCCTCGTGATCCTGCTCAACGAAAAGCTGATCCTGCCCCGCGTGGGCACCGAAGAAAAGGCGGAGCGGCCTGCCGATGCCATCGATGAGAAGAACCCCGTGATCATCGCCGGCTTCGGGCATTTCGGAAGCACGGTGGGCCGTTTTCTCCGCGCAGCGAAGATCGGCGCCACCTACCTCGACCTCGACTCCGACCGCGTGGATGTGCTCCGCCGCATGGGCTTCCGGGTGTTCTATGGCGATGCCTCCCGGCATGATCTGCTTCATGCAGCCGGTGCGGCTGATGCGAAGATCATCGTCATTGCCATCGATGATGCCGAGAAGCGGTTGGAGATGGTGGAAACGGTGAAGAAGCATTTTCCCAACCTTCATATACTCGTGCGTTCCTCGCATCGCTATGATGCCTACGACCTGATGAATGCCGGCATGCTGCATGTGTACCGCGAAAGTGTGGACACGAGCCTGCGCCTCGGCGTGGATGCCATGACCCTGCTCGGTTACCGGGCGCATACCGCCAAGCGGCTCGCACGGACCTTCCTGAAGCTCGATGAAAAGAACCTGAAGAAGCTGGCCTCGATCCGCAATGAGGAAGAATACATCAACGCAGCGCGCGAATACATCGAGGAGATCGAGTTGATCGTGCAGGCCGACGCCGAAGGCCCCGTGCTCTTCGATGCCGGCTGGGATGCCGAGACCCTGCGCGAGGAAGTGCGCACCAATTCCTAAGGGATGCGGCGGCTCTTCTTCAGTACCTGCTGGTACTGGCGCAGGGCAAGGGCGATCAGCCGGATATCCTTATCCTCCTCCCATTCGGGATGCAGTCGAATCAGGGCAAGTCCCTGCTCCAGGCAGGCATTCGCCTGCGTCCATTCCAGATCCTGCACGGCTTCCGAGAAGGCGCGGATCCGCTCGTTCAGTGAAGCGATCGCAAAGATCTTTGCGGTTTCATAAGAACGTTTGTTGGCACCCGCATCGAACCGGATGCTGGTCTCTTGCTGCACCGCATCGCGCTCGCCCGAGTGCGGGTTGTTGAACGTATAGTGGATCGTTGCCGGGTACTCATCCTTCTTTTTTCCCAGATGTTCGAATACCACCAGGTAGGGCTGGTCGGCCTGCGGGTAGAGGCGCGGCAGTTCGGCTTTCAATGTGTGTCCGGAAACCTGCACATCGCGGAGCCCAAAGGTTTCCACGATGCGCAAAGCGGGGTCGAATTGCAATTCGAGGCGGGCGGAGTTAGCCGCGGGCAGGCCCAGTTGCAACAACTGCTGCCCAAAGAAGCGCTCGAGTTCCTGTCCTTCGCGCGCCTGCGTCATGGATCCCTGCCCGTTCGTTGCCAGCTGCCGGAGCAGCTCCGAATTATAGTCCAGTCCCACGCCGATAGTGAGGCAGCTGACCTGATTGCGGTAGGGCGCCTGTACCGGCAACAGGGCCGAAACGGGATTCTCATCATAGCCATCCGTCATCACCAGCACGATATTGTTCTTTCGCTCTTCGTAATGCCGCATCACCTCTGCATAGCCGGCCTTCAGAGCCTCGCGCATATTGGTGCCGCCGCTGGCCTGGATACCGCGCACGGCTTCGATAATAGGCCCACGCGCCGTGCCCAGTTTCTGCGCAGGCAGCAGGAGCTGGTGCCGGTCGTTGAAGAGGATGATGGCCACTTCATCGCTGGCGCGCAGTTGGGAGAGGAGCTGCTCCAATCCCCGCTTCAGGCGCTCCAGGCGTTCGTAGCCTTCCATGGAGCCGCTGATGTCGAGCACGAAGGCGAGGTTGAGCGGCTGCCGGTTCTGTTCATTGAGGGGCGCGCCGATGCCCAGCTCAAGCACAGCTTGATCCGGTGCCAGACGATATTGAAACAGGTCCAGGAAAGGCCCGCTGCCGGGCGTTTTGGGGCGGTAGGGTGTCTGGTGATAATAGCGGTAATCGATCAGGGTCAGCTCGCCGGGTTTGGGCAGGAACTGCTCCGGATGTTCGAGGCGCGGATCAGGCGCATACACGAGGTCGAGGCTGCCCCAGGCCTGCTGTCGCGCCATGGCCAGGTTCACCACATCCACGTCGCGCTGGTAAGGAAAATGCACCAGGAATTTCTTTCCAAAAGGGAGTACGAAGTTCACGATGCCGCTGTCGTTGGTCCGGCCCTGGTAAACCGTATTGCTGCCGATCTCGTTGAGGTAAACGGACCCTTTCTTCCATGCTTCATCATCCCTTTGTACCGAGATCCGAAAGAGGGCGCGGGAGGCTTTCTCGCCCGGTGGCGTGTTGATCGACTGGATGATCGTATCGCCCTTCCTTACTTCCGGCAGCTGGTAGCTATCGTAGATCACGGTCTGTTGCAGGTTGTAGTTGACGCGATCTTCCAGCAACAGGTAGGCGGCATTGAGCTGCTCCTCCACATCGATGTCGTAATGGGTGCGTCCAGGTAAATGAAAGAGCGCGATGCCGGCGGCATCCGTTTGCGCAACAAAGGTCTTCTTGCCGGCTACCTGCGCCAGTGCCACCCGCCTGCCGGCAAGCGCCTCGCCTTTGCTGTTCCGCACTTCGATGGCGATGCGGTTATGCCCTTCGGCCGGCTCGTCGGGAATGCGTGCAACGCGGGTCTCCGTAAAGCCCTTCCGGTCGAAGCGCTGCTCGGATTTTCGTTTGTCTACTTTCGGGTTGAAGGTGTATAGAAAGGAGGCACTGCCGGATTCGCCTTCTTCAAGGACGATCGGCTCATCATCCTGCTTCTGGCCATTAACCTGCACCTGCCATTGCCCGGCAAGGGTCAGTCTCAGCCGCACTTCTCCCTTCGCATCCGTCTTGCCGCTCACCACGGCCCTCGAGCCCAGTTCCAGCAAGGTTACCGAGGCCTGGGACAGGGGAGCTTGCCGTGCATCGAGGATGGAGATGGTGATGTCCAATTGGGCAAACGCAGAAAAGGGGAGCAGGGCCAGGAGGAGCAGCAGGTAGCGGTTCATGGTGACGATTCAATTGGATAACGTCGAAGTTCAAATTCTGGTATTCCGCGCCGGTCCAACCTAATTTCGCATCATGTCTTCATTCGATACGCTGATCCCGGTAAAAGGCCAGCAGCTCTATGTTCGCTATACCGAATACAACCCCGGTCGACCGGTGATCGTTTTCCTGCACGACTCGCTTGGCTGTGCTGAATTCTGGCGCGACTTCCCCGACCACCTGGCAGGGCTCACCGACTGCAATGTGCTCGTTTACGACCGCAGGGGCTATGGCCGCTCAGAGCCCTTCGGCAACACAACTCGAACAACAGCCTACCTCGAGGAAGAAGCGGAAGTGCTCGAGGCCCTGCTGGAAGCTTGTAAGATACCGGAGGCCATTCTCTTCGGTCACAGCGATGGCGGCTCCATCGCATTGATCGCGGCAGCGCGGTACCCGCAACGGATCCTTGGTATCGTGGCAGAAGCGGCGCATATTTTCGTGGAGGAGGTGACGCTGGAAGGGATTCGTGCAGCCGTGCAGCGCTATGCCACCACCGATCTGCCCGAACGGCTGAAGAAATATCATGGCGAGAAAGCCGAATCGGTTTTCCGTGCCTGGACTGACACTTGGCTGCGGCCCGATTATCGCTCATGGACGATCGTGCCTTTGCTGCCGGCCATCACCTGCCCGGTATTGGTTATCCAGGGCGAGGCCGATCCCTTCGGAACCATGGCACAGGTAGATGGTATCGTAGATAACAGCGGAGGACCGGTAGCCACCTTCCTCATCCCGGGCATTGGCCATACCCCGCACCGCGAAGCGCTCGTGGAAACGATGGCGAAAAGCGCAGAGTTGATCAATCGCCTCACTGCTTCTGATCAACCGGATGGTTATTAGTCCGCTTGCGGGAAGGTTCGGAAGCGCAACACGAAGCGCGCACCTGTTCCCGGTTCGCTGAAGGCCTCGATCGTACCGCCATGGCGTTCCATGATCTTGCGACAAAGCGAAAGCCCCAGCCCCGTGCCTTCATACTGGTCTTTGGAGAACAGGCGGGTGAAGGTTTCAAATATGCGTTCCGATGCTTCCTGCGGGAAGCCGATGCCGTTATCCGCTACCGTGATCTCCATGATGCCGGAGCCCGTTTTCTCTTCCGCAGTAATACGGATCAGCGGCGACCGCTCCGGGTGTGCGAACTTGATCGAATTGCTGATCAGGTTATAGAAAAGCTGGTGCAGCAGCAGGGGCGAGCCACGGAGTACCGGCAGCCGGTCATAGTGCAGGCCGACCTGCTTTTCGCGGATCAACACCTCCAGGTCTTCGCGGATCTGTCCGAGTACCTCGTCCAGGTCCACCGCTTCCATCACGTCATCCGACGCGGCCAGGGAAGAATAGAGCAGGATGCCCTCGATCATGGAGAACATCCGTGTGGCCGAGGTGTCGAGCTTCTGCAGGTAAGCCTGCGCACGCGGAGGCAGGGCCTCGGCAAATTCCAGCTGCAGGCGGCTGACGAAGGTCTTCAGCTTGCGCACCGGTTCCTTCAGGTCATGCGAAGCGACGTGCGCGAAACGCTGCAGGTCATCGTTGGAGCGCTGCAGTTCCTGCGTACGTTCGGCCACGAGCTTTTCGAGGTTCTCGGCCATGGTTTTCTGGTCGTGGATGTCGGTGAGTGAGCCCACCCACTTGATGATGGTGCCCGACGCATCCCGTACCGGCTCACCCGCCGCATAATGCCAGCGGTAGATGCCCGCCGTATTCCGGAGCCGCACTTCATCACGGAACGGATGGCCTTCCTGGCGGGCATTGCCCCAGGTGCCCATCACGCCTTCCCAGTCATCGGGATGCACCATCCATTTCCAGGCCTCGCTCACCGACTCCTTGCCCGAGTAGCGCTTCCAGCTGGTGGAGCTGTATTCGGTGGTGCCGTCGGGGTTGTGTACCCACACCATCTGCGGGAGCGACTCGGCGAGCAGGCGGAAGCGGTTCTCGCTTTCGCGGAGGGCATCGATGGCCTGCCGGCTTTCGGAGACGTCGATGCCCACGCCGAGCATGCCGAGGAAATCGCCCTTGGCATTGATGCGGGGGATGCCCTTCCAGAGGATGTAGTGGTACCGGTTATTGGCCCCGCGCTGGCGGATCTCGAACTGGTAAGGCTGGCGGGTGCGCACGGCCTGGCTGTACACCTCCAACATGCCCGGCACGTCGTCGGGGTGAGTGATGTCGGCCCAGGCCTTGTCCTTCGCCACTTCGAATGGCTGGCCCACGAACTCGAGCCACTGGCGGTTGAGGAAGGTGCAGTTGGTTTCTTCGTCGCCCATGAAGATGAAGGCGGGCGTATCGTTGGCGATCGAGCGGAATCGTTCCTCGCTCTCCTGGAGCTGCGCCTCCGCTCGGGTGCGGTCGGAGATATCGAGCTCGAAGGTCACGCCCAGCTGGTTGCTGGTGCCTTAGAAAGCGGTATTGGCAATGATCACATCCACCAGCCGGCCATCCTTGTGGATGTATTGCTTCTGGAAGGGATGGTTCCTGCCGGTGACACGGATCTCGGCCACGCTTTGCCGGTCGACCTCGTGCCAGGCCTCCGGGGTGATCGTATCCCAATGAAGCCCGGTCCCCAGCTCTTCCCGGCTGTAGCCAAGCATGTTGAGGAAGGCATCGTTGGCATCCACGATGCCGCGTTCCAGGTCCCAGAAAAGAACGCCCACGATATTGGCGGTAATGAGGTGGCGGAACTTGCTCTCGCTTTCGCGAATGGCTTTTTCGGCCTGCTTCTCGGTGGTGATGTCGATCGAGGAAACGAGCATCATCCGCACTTCACCCGCATCGTTGAGCATGGGCGTAGCCTGCACCATCAGCCATTGCTCGGTGCCCGTGTTTTTTTCCTGGAGCACGAGAATGCCCGACTGGCGTTTCTTCTCACGGTAGGCCAGGGCCGTTGGTGTTTCGGCTGCGGTAACCGGCTTTCCCTGTTCATCGCGCCGCTCGAAGAGGCGGTCCACGATCTCAGAAAGATGCTCCAGGTCGCCGGTGCGCAGCAGGGCTTCCGCCGTATAGCTGCCGAAGGTGCGCGCGGCTTCGTTGTTGAGCTGCAGCAGCTCGCCCTTCGGTCCGAAGAGGTAAACGGCTGCGGGAATATTATTCAGGATCAGGGAGAGCTGGTCGTTCGCTTCCTGCAGTTTGGCCTGGCTTTTTTCGAGGATCAACTCGGAGTTGCGCCGGTCGGTGATATCGGTGATCATGGCGTAAAACCCGCGCACGGCGCCGGTTTCATCGAACTGGGGAATGTACTCGGCCTGCACGTGCCGGTTGCCGGCATTCGGGTAGGGCACTTCCATCAAAAAGGACACGGCCTGACCGCCCATTGCCAGGTCCACCTGTGCCTTCACCCGCTCGTAGGCGGCTGCGCCCATCACCTCTTTCACCTTGCGGCCCAGCATCGAATCGGTGCTGGTGCCGAACCATTCTTCGTAGCGCCGGTTGACGAACTGGTATCGTTCCTCCCGGTCCACGAAGGAGATCAGCGCGGGCAGCGCATCGGTGATCAGCTGCAGGAGCCGCCGGTTCTCTTCGATCTGTCGTCGTGCAAGCACCTGGTCGGTCACATCGAGGCCCGTAACCAGTTGCCCGATCACATGTCCTTCCTCGTTCTTGAGGGGGTCAGCAATGGAGGTGAAGTAATGGATCGTTTCGCCCGACTCACCGGCCAAGCGCACCGGCATTTCTTCAGCCCGGTAGTGCTCGCCCGTTTCGTACACCTGCTGATGGATCCATTCGGCATCGGCGCGCGAGGCAGGAACGGCTTCAAAGAGCGGTTTGTTCAGGACGGCCGCGCGTTCGCGTTGCCAGACCTTCAGCGTGTATTTATTCGCGTATTCTATGGTGAAGGCCGGGCCTTTGAGCACCATCACCGCGAAGGGCATATCATCAAAAAGCTCATATAAGCGGGTGAGCAGGGTGTTGCGCTTTCGCGCGATCGCGATCTGCGCACGCACCCGCGCCAGCAGCTCGCGGGCCGAGAAGGGCTTGGTTAGGTAGTCGTCGGCCCCGGTGTCAAAGCCCTCGATCCGGGCTTCCTCGCCGGCGCGGGCCGATACGAGGATCACGGGCAGGGTGCTGGTTTCCGGCGCTTCCTTGATCCTCTTCAGCAGCTCGGTGCCATCCATGCCCGGCATCATGATATCGCTCACCACCAGGTCGGGCTTCTCGAGGCCGATCTGCTCCAGCGCCTCGATCCCGTTGCGTGCCGTCAGCACCCGGAAATCGGGCTGCAGCAGGCTGCGGATGTATTGCCGCATATCGGTATTGTCGTCCACCACCAGCACCGTTGCCCGGTTTTCGGCCGCTGGCTCTTGCTCTGCCGGTTCTTCCAACACCAGCATGGAGCGGGCTTCCTGGAACAGGCTGCCGTCGCCGGTTTCGGCTTCGGCCGGTTCCCCGTCGGGTAGGATGCGCGTTGGATCGAGGTGGTCCTTGCCCAGCGGCAGGGTGATGGTGAAACAGGAGCCTTCACCTTCCACGCTCGCCACGGCGATGGTGCCGCCATGGAGCTCCACCAGTTCCTTCACCAGCGAAAGGCCTATGCCCGTTCCTTCGATGGTGCGTCCCGCGCCGCTCTGGATGCGGTGGAAGCGCTGGAACATATTCGGCAGCTCGGCAGCCGGGATGCCCACGCCCGTATCGCGCACGTCGAGACGCAGCGCGTCTTCTGTGGCCTGGAGCTGGACCCGGATCGCGCCCTTGAGGGTGTACTTGAATGCATTGCTGAGCAGGTTGAGCACGATCTTCTCCCACATCTCGCGGTCGACATAGGCCTGGGGCAACGCGTTGGGACAGTCCACTTCATAGGCAAGGCCGGCCTGTTCCATCGCGGGCCGGAAGTTGGCCGCGAGGTGGCGGGTGAGGGCGCCCAGGTCGGTGCGCCGGTAGGCCGCGATCACGCGTCCGGCCTCGATGCGGCTGAAGTCGAGCAGGTTGTTCACGAGGCGGAGCAGGCGCATGGAGTTGCGGTGCGTGGCCTCCAGCTTTTCGCGTGAAGCCGATGGGTCGGCAGCGGGTTTGTTGAGCAGCTCTTCGAGGGAGCCGAGCATGAGGGTGAGGGGGGTGCGGAACTCGTGGGAGATATTGGTGAAGAAGGCGGTCTTGGCCCGGTCGATCTCGGCCATGGCTTCGAGGCGACTGCGTTCTTCTTCCAGCACGTGCACGTCAGCGAAGGCAGTAGCTACCTGGTCGGCCACGAGGGCGAAGAAGGAGCGGTACTTGTCTTCCACGAGGCGGTAGGGGTTGAGCCCCACGAGGAGGGTGCCATAGGCTTCCTTGGCGCCCACCGTGGAGATGGGCAGCACGAGAGCCCTGCCGGAGGTCTCGGTCCAGGCGCCCCGGGGCAGGGCGGCGCTGAGGGTGGGCGGCAGGTCCACCACCTGGATCTTGCGGGTGGCAATGGCGGTGCGCATCGCTTCGGTGAGCGGCTCGCCGCTGTGGAGGTCCAGCTCCGCGGCGAGGAGGCTGTGGGCGGCACCCAGTTCGGTGGCGCTTTCGAGTACGGCTTTTCCCTGGCGCAGGGAGTGGAATATGGCGAAGGGAAAATCGTGCGGGTTGCCGCCGAGGGTGTGCAGGGTCTTCTCGATCACCTGGCTGTTCGACCGGCAGTCGGTCAGTCCCTTGCCCAGCTGGGTGAGGGTGCGCAGCTGCCGTTCGCCGATGATGCGTTCGGTATCGTCGGTGTTGGCGCAGAACATGCCGGCGGTCTGTCCGTCCTCACCGGCGATGGGCGTATAGGAAAACGTGTAATAGGTTTCTTCGGGGTAGCCGTTGCGCTGCATGATGAGGAGCTGCGATTCGACGTAGGTGCCGCGGCCTTCTTCCACCTGTCGCAGCATGGGAGCGATATCGTGCCAGATGTCTTTCCACACCTCGGAGGCGGGGCGGCCGAGGGCCCAGGGGTGTTTGCCGCCGATGATGGAGAGGTAGGCGTCGTTGTAGAACTTGATCCATTCGCGTCCCCATCCGATCCAGATCGGCTGCCGGGAGTCGAGCATGATGCGGAGGCAGGTGCGGAGCGACTGGGGCCAGGTGTCGGGAGCGCCGATGGTGGTTTTCGACCAATCGAATTCCCGGATGCGCTGGCCCATTTCGCCGCCGCCGGACAGGAAGTCGGTCGTGGTCCTGTTCTTCGCAGGCGCTGATGGCTGGTGCATAACTGGTAAGGGTTATGAACTAAGGTAAGTAATAATGGGCGTCGCCGCGGCGGGGGTGTTGGCGTTTTCGCGTGGATCTTTTGGTTTTCTTTGTTGCAGTGACCGGAAAGGCCTACCTTCGCCTCCCGTTTGAAAAGACGGCCGTTCGGGAAGTAGCGTCCACCTCCGCCAAGGCTATGGTGAACGGTGCAGGCCGGACAAGTTCGGGAAGTAGCGCAGGCCGGTAGCGCATCCCGCTTGAGGCGGGAGGGTTGCAGGTTCGATAAGTGAAGTGTGATGTTTTGGGTGTATGTGCTTTGGAGCGAACGTTTGCAGAAGTACTACGTAGGGAGTACGAATGATCTGTCTGATCGGCTGCATCGACACAATACAGGCCAGGAAAAGTTCTCAAAGAAAGGCATTCCCTGGCAACTGATTTGGCAAAGAACATTTGAAACACGTCCGGAAGCCTATCGATTGGAGATGAAGATCAAGGCGAGAGTGATCAAACGATATCTGGACGATATCCAGTTTAATGAAAACAGTCCGAACTGATTGGCTTCTTAAATCAGGAAGTTATAGGATCGGATAGAAAATAATTCGGGAAGTAGCGCAGGCCGG
>CBHWDR010000007.1:0-17040 GCA_966112575.1 uncultured Chitinophagales bacterium | reverse complement strand
AGGTTCCGCATATGGGAATAACGATGATTTGAGAGAATTAGTTTTCGTTGAACTGAAGGTAACATAGAAGAGTACCGGGCCCTTTCGCCTCCATAAAAAAATATCGGGGGCAAAATTTGGTAAAAATTGTACTTTTGCCCACTTTGCGAAATGACTCCCGGTGCCGTAAGACCGGTGAGGACCAAGCGATAAAGAGCCGGATTCCCGGTACCGCTCCTCGCCTCCTTCCGACCGCTGTCATGCGCTGAAACACCAAACAAGGAAAAACAGTACATGAAGCTTTCACAATTCAAGTTCGACCTTCCGCTCAACCTTATTGCCCAACATCCTGCCAAGAAACGCGAAGACGCCCGCATGATGGTCGTGCATCGCAAGACCGGCCAGATCGAGAACAGGCATTTCCGGGACATCCTCGAATACTTCGACGACAAAGACGTATTCACGGTAAACAACACCAAGGTTTTTCCCGCAAGAATGTATGGCCGTAAGGAAAAGACCGGTGCGAAGATCGAAGTCTTCCTCCTCCGCGAACTGAACAAGCCCAACCGTCTTTGGGATGTAATCGTTGACCCGGCGCGCAAGATCCGCGTAGGCAACAAACTCTATTTTGGCGACACCGAAGAACTGGTGGCCGAAGTGATCGACAACACCACTTCCCGTGGCCGTACGATCAAATTCCTGCATGAAGGCACCGAGGAAGAGTTCCGCCAGGTACTGGAGAAATACGGCGAGACCCCCCTTCCCAAATATATCAAGCGCAAGCCCGATGATGAAGACCGCGAGCGCTATCAGACCGTTTACGCAAAGCACGAAGGAGCAGTTGCCGCGCCTACGGCCGGACTGCATTTCAGCCGCGAGCTGATCAAGCGTTGCGAGATCAAGGGCATCCGCTTTGCCGAAGTGACCCTGCACACCGGCCTCGGCACCTTCCGCCCCATCGAAGTGGAAGACCTCAGCAAGCACAAGATGGATGCGGAGTACTACCGTATTGAAGATCCTGCCTGCAAGGTGGTGAACAAAGCAAAGGAATCCGGCAACCGCATCTGCTCGATCGGCACCACGACCATGCGCGCCCTCGAGTCCTCGGTAACGGCCCAGCGCCTGTTGAAGCCTTCGGACGGCTGGACGAATATCTTCATTCACCCGCCTTACGAGTTCAACATCGCCGACTCCCTGGTGACCAACTTCCACCTCCCCAAGACCTCCCTGCTCATCATGACCTGCGCTTTCGCCGGTTACGACCTGACCATGGAAGCCTATAAGAAGGCCATCAAGGACAAGTATCGTTTCTTCTCCTACGGGGATTCGCTGCTGATCATCTGAGGAAGTAGGCAGTAGGCAATAGGCAGTAGGCAATAGATTGTTCACCGCCTTTATGATATTTCAACTTAAAAAGAGAAGGCTAGCCTTCTCTTTTTTGTTTTTACAAATCCATATCCAACGCCTTCATCCCGCAGGTGCACGCGTCCTACTGCCCACTGCCTACTGCCTATCGCCCAGCACCTCTCCCAACACCTTGCTCACCTCGGCTGCCTGATTGAATACCATCAGGTGAGTGCCGTTGGGAATGAGATGGGTCGGTTTCAGGTTGCGCACCGGAAAGATGCGGTCGCCCGAGCCGTGGATGTGTACGAGCCCCTCCGGCTGCCAGTCGTTGGTCCAGCGCACGATGGCATCGATGGCCCAGTTGAGGTATTGCGCATCGGCCTTCCGGCGGTATTCATTTACAAATGCTTTTTCCTCGGGCGTACGCACGCCCAGCCGGCCATTGTTGAACTGCGAGAAGAAACGCATCACCGGCAGCGGCACGGCCCGATGCAGCCGCAGCTGCCCGGAAACCCGCATCCAGAGCGGCATCTCGGCATGCCCCTTTATCGAGGAGAGCAGGATCAGCTGCCGCAACGGCGCCTGCCGGGCCATTTCCAATGCGATCATGCCGCCAAAGGAAAGTCCGAGTACCACCGGCTCTTCCTCCCGGATCTGCGCCCGCATCCGCTGCGCATACACCGCCAAGGGCTCGCCCTTCACTGGTGGCAGCCAGGAGAGTACCTGGATCTGCCAGCCCGGGACTGCCAGCCGCGCGAAAGCCCGCTCATCCACACCGAGCCCCGGCACACAATACAAGATGCGGTTGTCTGACATGAAAGCAAGTTACCAAAAACAGAATAGGCCCGTTCAGGGCCCATCTTTCCTCTTCACTCCTTGTTCTTTACTCTTTATTTGTCAGAGCCCGAACAGCCCGCTGTTCAGCTGCTGCAGCACCGGCTTCTTCTGCGGGGCATCCACCAGGATGGAGATATTATGCTCGCTGCCGCCATACGACACCATGCGCACATCCACGCCCGTAAGGGCGTTGAATACCTTCTGCAGGGTCTGGGGTTCGGAGGCGATGCGGTTGCCTACGATACAAACGATGGCCTGGTCCTTGTCCACTTCCACCGTAGAGAAGCGTTCCAGCTCCTGCCGGATCTCGGGAAGGGCGGCATCACTGTCGATCGTGAGCGACACGGCCACTTCCGAAGTGGTGATCATATCGATCGGCGTGCGGTATTTTTCGAAGACCTCAAATACTTTCCGGAGGAAGCCATAGGCGAGCAACATGCGCGAGCTGCGGATATTGATGGCGATGATCCCGTCCTTGGCCGCTACGGCTTTCACGCCCACGGCAGCCGCCTCGCTGGAGATGCGCGTTCCCTGAGCCTCGGGCTGCATCGTGTTGAGCAGCTTCACCGGCACGTTGTATTGCTGCGCCGGCCAGATCGAAGCCGGGTGCAGGATCTTGGCGCCGAAATAGGCCAGCTCCGCTGCTTCATCGAAGGAAAGCTCGGCAATGGGACGGGTCTTGTTCACGATCCTCGGGTCGTTGTTGTGCATCCCATCGATATCGGTCCAGATCTCGCAAACCGAAGCGCGCACCGCGGCAGCGATGAGGGAAGCCGAATAGTCGGAGCCGCCGCGCTTGAGGTTATCCACCTCACCGCGCGCGTTGCGACAGATATAACCCTGGGTAATGAACAGCGTAGTGCCTTTGTGTTGTTCCAAGACCGCCAGCAGGCGTTCGCGGATCACTTCCACTTGGGGTTCGTCGTTGGCATCGATGCTCATGAAATCCAACGCCGGCAGCAGGGCATGGCGAATGTTCTGCTCTTCGAGGTATACGGAGAAGAGCTTGGTCGACAGGAGCTCGCCCTGGGCGAGGATGTCTTTACTCAGCGCTTCGCTGAAGGAGATGCGCAGGATGATGTGCAGGAACTCGAAATGTTCGCGAAGTATGGCTTCTGCCCGTGCCCGCGCTGTTTCGGTCTGCACCAGTTCGTTCACAAAAGCCTGGTACTGGGCCTCCAGCGCCTGGATCTTCTCCCCTGCTTCCACCCGTTTACCCGAGGCCAGCAGGTTGCCGATCTCCACCAATGCGTTGGTGGTGCCCGATACGGCGCTGAGTACCACCAGTTTTTCTTCGCTGTCGGCCGTAACCAGCCGGGCAACTTCATGCATGCGGTGCGGCTTGCCTACCGAGGTGCCGCCAAATTTCATGATTTTCATCGGCCGCAAAACTAGAACGCAGCAGCTGCACTCGAACAGGTTTTCGGGGAAATCGTCGATTTTTTACGAAATCGTTTGCGGAGAACAGTTCGCGGGTTTGCAGAGTTCGCGCGGTTCGCGAGTTGGGTTCAAAAGTTCAAGAGTTCAAAAGTTCCAGGGTTGCTACAAGGTTGGGAATGCGACAAGGCCGCGCCGATAGTCATCATGCTCCGCGTCCTCCGCGCCTCTGCGCGAAAAAAAATCTTTGTGCCTTCGTGTCTTGGTGACTTGGTGGTGAAAAAGGACTTCTCCGCTTCCTTTCTTTTCATAAGGAGCAAGCGAAGCGCCGCTCCCCCTTACCCCGGCATCGGCACGCCAAACTTCTCGGAGAGGAAGCGCAGGTCGTCGACCACGGGTCCTAAAAGAGGGATCCCCTCCGCGCGGCGCTGCACCTCGAATTCCCGCTCCGGGTCGCCGGGGATGAGCACCTGCTCGAAACCTTCGGCCGTTTTCGCCGAACGGAAGCGCGTGATCCACTGGTCCATGTGTTTCTTGAAATCCTCCGCCGGCCGGAAGGCATCCACCCGCATAGCGCCGAAGAAATGGCCGATCCCCTTGCCCGGCATATCGGTGGGCATGGGCACATAGGCCGGGAAGGGCGGTACCCAGGGACCGTAATTAGCGCCGCTCAGCACCGCCGAGAAAATGTCGACCACGGCGCCGAGGGCATAGCCCTTATGACTGCCATGCTCCCGGTCGCCGCCGAGGGGCAGCAGGGCGCCCCCCACTTTCAGCTCGTGCGGGTCGGTAGAAGGATGGCCGGTCTTGTCCTGGATCCATCCCAGGGGCGCCACGCCATTCTTACGCTGCAGGATCTCCAGCTTGCCATTAGCGGCCGTGGTGGTAGCCATATCGGCCACGAAAGGCGGCTGCGTTCCGGCAGGAACGGCCACGCAGATCGGGTTGGTGCCCAGCAGGCGCTCGATGGAGAAGGTGGGCGATACGAGGGGGGAGGCATTGGTCATGCAGATCCCGATCATGTCTTCTTCGAGGGCCATCATCGCATGCACGGCGGCGATCCCGAAATGGTTCGAGTTCTGAACGCTCACCCAGCCGGTACCCACATTTCGCGCCTTCGCGATCGCGATCTTCATCGCCTTGGGCGCCACCACCAGACCGAGCCCCGAATCGCCGTCCACCGTGGCCGTAGAGGGCGTCTCATGGATCACCCGCACCTCGGCCTGAGCGTTCACCCGCTTCACATCCCAAAGCCGCACATAGCCGCTCAGGCGTGCAATGCCGTGCGAATCCACGCCCCGCAGGTCGGCCGACAACAGAACATCCGTAGCCATCCGGGCATCGTCTTCCGGACAGCCGATCGCGCGAAACACATCCAGGGCAAAGCGGTGCAGGGCCGGATAAGGAAACAGGGTGATCGTCATGGGCGCAAATCTAAGCCAAGAGGGGCTAAGAGATAAAAGAGGAAAAAGAAGGGGAAAGACGTCAAATGTGAGACGAGAGAAGTGAGACGAGAGCCCGCCTACGCCGAAGCTTCGGCGGATGAGACGAGAGTCCCGATAGATTGGGAGGGAGAAGGGAGCAAAGATTTAGGTAAAGCTATTTAATAAAGATCCGTGTGAATTCGTCCAATCCGTTAAATCCGTGTTCCTTCTCTTATCTGCGTTAAAGAAAAAGCCCCCGACAAAGGTCAGGGGCTTCGAAAAATCTATGTTCCGGATCAGAACGGAAGATCGTCTGCTACTTCATTGGTATTGTACGAAGGAGCGGATTCCTGGCGGCTGTTGTTGTTGCTGTTGCCGTAGGAAGGCGCATCGCTCTGCATACCGCCGCCGCCTTCGCCTTTGCGGCCCAGCAGCTGTACTTCACGTACACGCATCGACAGGGAAGAACCTGCCGTGCCATCGTTGCGGGTAAAAGAACGGACTTCCGGCTGTCCTTCAACGAATACCTGCGTACCCTTCTGAAGGTAGGGAGCTACGGCTGTACGATCGGTCCAGTAAGCGCAATCCACCCAGGTGGTCTTCTCCTGGTTGTTGCCCTGGCTGTCGCGATACTTCTCCGTGTGCGCCACCGTGAAGTTGATCACATTCTTTCCGTTTACCGTGTTGACGACGCAATCTTTACCCAGATTGCCAATTACTTGCATTTTAATCATAGTGCTCAAATTAGATAATGAAGATACGAAAATAGGAAGGCTTTGGCAGGGAAAAACAC
Source organism: uncultured Chitinophagales bacterium (assembly GCA_966112575.1). Taxonomy (GTDB): domain Bacteria; phylum Bacteroidota; class Bacteroidia; order Chitinophagales; family Chitinophagaceae; genus Flavisolibacter. Next base: position 11,283 of record CBHWDR010000007.1, on the reverse strand, counting down.
CGCAGCGAAACGTTATTTTTCCCCATTCCAATCGGGTTAAAAACCACGCGTATTTGGGGGCGGCTTTTTTCAAAGAAACACCAGGGTCGGTCTCCGACCGACCATAAAACTATCTCCCCGCAGCCGCATCCACGATCCGGCCGAAGAAGATGCTGTTCATCATCAGCTTCGTGCCACCCAGCCAGAAAGCGCGGAAATTCGGGTTGTTGTCGATCGAGATCACGCGCCCGCTGCCCGTGGCGCTTACCACCACGGCCGCGCTGTTTTTCACCGCATTGAGGTTCTCCCGGCTGAGCCAGCCGCTTTCCAGCGGGTTCGCTCCGTAATAGAAGGGCGTGGCAAAGGGATTCTTGCTTTTCTCGAAAAACGTATTGCGCGATTTGAACAGGCTGACCTGATTGGAGGTATAACCAAAGGCCAAAGGATGCGTCGGGTCGAGCTCGGCGCGGAAAATGGCCCCGCTCAGCTCCTGGGCGCCATCCAGCTCCTCCCGGTCGCCGTAAGGCAGTCGCTTGCTGGAATCGATCGCCGCCCTGGGCTTGCGCACCACCAGGTTGCTGATCCCGTTCTGGCCGGCCCAGGCGGCCGCCTCGTCGAAGGTGATCAGTGTGCCGCCACCCTGCACCCAGCCGCGGATCTTGTCCTTGTTCAGGTCATTCAGGTAGGCACCGCCCACCAGGATGAGCGTGTTGTATTTCGCCAGGTCCACCCGGTTGACCGTTGCAGGCTCGAGGTGCGACAGGGGCATGTTGAAGCGCTGGTCCAGCAGGTGCCAGATCTCGCCCGCATCCCAGGGATAGACGCCCGTGCCCGTCACCATCGCGATCGTAGGCTTGGTCACGCTCACGAACCGGCTGCTGCCCAGGTCCATCCCGCCCACCGAAGAGCCGGTGGTGATGGCATCGATGGTCACGCCGTATTTCCCGGCGATCGGCCCCAGGGTCTGGAACAGCCGCTCGGCATCCACCGGCTGCTGCGCCACCGGCACGAGGATCGTCCCCGCCCCATAGGCGGGACGGCCCTCCAGCGTGAAGGGCCGCGTGGCTACCTTGGCCGCCAGTCCTGCCTGCAGCAGGTCATAGAGCACCGCCGGCGCCTGGAGGTCGGTCCAGCGGAGGAGGTAAGCATAATTCGACTTGCCCTGCACCCCGCCAACGGGACGGATCTCCTCGCGCACCGCCTCACCCAGCAGTCCGCCCCGGAACTGCGTGGCATTGAGCTCCGCATAAGGAAGGCCGAACGCGAGCGGCATGGTCCAGGCCGTGATATCGTAGAACAGACTGTCTTTGTAATTAAGCGTTTTCTCAAAAATGGCGCGGATCAACCGGTGTTGCGGCTGATCCGAAGCAATAACATAGGCCTCGCCCTTCCGGAATGCCTGATCCCCGGCCTTCAGGTCCTCGCCCAGCAGCCGCACATCGATCTGGTGGCGGCGCAGCATATTGATGAATACCGCCGTCCGGTTGCGGTCCAGCGCATCGCCGATCACATAGCCCTTTACCGGGTAGGCGTTGGCGGCGGCCGATGCGCCCCGGTAGAAGTTGCGCTGCAGCTCCAGCAGCTCCTTACGGAGGTTACGGGCTGCTTCAAGCGTGGATAAGGTGGTGGTGAACTGGTTGCGGATCGTGAAAGGGAAGCGTAGCACGCCGTTCGCCGTCTGTTGCGCATGTCCGCGCGAAGAGGCCTGCTCGAAGAGGATGCCGATCGCCCCGTTCACATCAGGATAGGTCGAGCCCTTGCCATAATAAAAATCGTCGTAGTTCTCCTTGGTGAAATAAAGCGAGCCGATCCGGTCAAGAAACGCCGCATGGTATTTCGCGATCCTGCCCGTGAGCTCCTGGTTCTCGTTCGGCGTTAATGGATTTACGCGCGAAGGAACACCGGGCTGAAAGAAGAAGGTCGCATTGGAACCCTGCTCGTGGTGGTCGGTCAGCAGGTTGGGCTTCCACTTATGGAACCAGGCAAGCCGGTTCTGGCTCTCCACGTGCTGCGCTGGCAGCCAGTCGCGGTTGAGGTCGAACCAGTAGTGGTTGAAGCGGCCGCCCGGCCATACCTCGTTGAACTCGCGCGAATTGGGATCGGTCACCAGGTTCTTGCTCCGGTGCTGGTTAGCCCAGGTGGAGAAGCGCTGCAGGCCATCAGGGTTGAAGGAAGGGTCAAACAGGATCACCGTATGTTCCAGCAGGTCGTCGATCTGCGGGCCGCGGGCTGCTGCCAGGTAATAAGCACTGAGCAGGGAAGCGTTGGCGCCGCTGGGCTCATTGCCATGGATCGAATGGCCGATGTACAGCACCACGGGCATACCGCTGATGTCGAGCGCCGCCGAACGCGTCGGGTCGGTCAGGGCCAGATGCTGCTGGCGGATGGCCTCCAGATTCTGCAGATTCTTCGCCGAAGAGAAAATGAGCAGGACCTGCGGACGGCCTTCATAGGTCAATCCCATCAGCTCCAGCTTCACGCGGTTGGGTGCCGCCTTCGCGATCGCCTGCATGTAATTCACCAGGCGGTCGTGGGTGATGTGCCACTCTCCCACTTCGTGGTAGATAATATCTTTTGGCTTCGGGATCGCCGGGTCGTATTGCACGCTGTCGGGCAGATAGTACGACAGGGATTGTGCAGCAGAGCTCAGGGCGGTAAACAGAAAGGAAACAAACAGGAGCGCGATTCTCATGGCAATAAAGTTGATGGTTCAAAATAACCAATACCGGCCATCCATCGTTCAACCGCCTGCAAAAAACGAAAGAAGCGTAATTTGTCGCATGCGCGTCCCTTTCCTGCTCTTATTCCTCCTCTCCATCTCGGGCCTGCGGGCCGCCGAAGTGGACACGGTCGCTATTTACAGCAAGGCCATGCGGCAGGCCCGGAAATGCGTGGTCATCCGGCCCGCGAAAAAGCAAAAGGAGGCATTGCCGGTGGTCTATCTCCTTCATGGCTATTCGGGCGGCTATGCCGACTGGATCCGGAAACTGCCACAGCTGAAGCACCTTGTCGAGCAGTATCGGCTGCTGATCGTTTGTCCCGACGGAGGTTATTCCTCCTGGTATTTCGATGCGCCGGTGGATACGGCTTCGCGTTACGAAACCTACATCGGTACCGAGGTGCCGGAATACATCGATGCGCATTATAACACCATCCGCGACCGGCGTGCCCGGGCGATCACAGGACTGAGCATGGGCGGACATGGAGCGCTCTACCTTGCCTTTCGGCATGCCGACCGCTTCGGCGCCTGCGGCTCGATGAGCGGGGGCGTGGACCTGGCCCGCTCGAAAACGAAATTCGACATCGCCAAACGCATCGGCGATTCGGTGAACTTTGCGGCCAACTGGCGGGAATATTCGGTGGTGCGGGTGATCGAAAAAAAGCCTTCGGATTCCCTGGCGGTCATTTTCGATTGCGGTACCGGCGACTTCTTTCTTGAGGAGAACCGGGGCCTGCACAGGAAGATGCTGGAGCTGAACATCGCGCATGATTACATCGAGCGCCCCGGCGCCCACAACTGGACTTACTGGCAGCAGGCCCTTCCTTATCAGTTGCTCTTCTTCCGGAATTATTTTGATGCAGGAGAGAAAGAACGCGAATCAAAGAGATCAAACGGATGACCACGAATCTGCTTTTTACAGACCACGCTGTCCCGCTCTTCATCTCCCCTCTCCCGTCTCCTCGCTCCTCTCTCCCCGCTCCTTCATCCGTCCCGCCTCCTTAAGCTTTTGATGCAGGATCCATTCGATCTGCCCATTGACGGAACGGAATTCGTCGGCCGCCCATTTTTCGAGCAGCTTGAAAGTATCCGCATCAATGCGCAGCACAAATGATTTCTTATCGCTCACGGAGTGGAGTTGATGAAAGAAGTTGATGATTGTCCCTGATCTGTTTCCAGATGCCCCGGCCCATGACGCCACCAAAAACCAGGAAGATCGCAGCCACGGCCGCCATCAGCGAATAACCGCCTTCGAAACCGTCCACGAAATCCTGCCAATGGAAACGACCATCGTGGAAAGCCGTGGCGATGAGGATGGGCAGCAATCCTACGATCGGGGTCAGGAGGGCGATGGGCAGAATGAGTTTCCAGGGCGAACCGCCCCAGCGCCGGTGCAGCCGCTCCACCCGTCGGCGGGCCTGCTCCGCCGTTCGCACCAGTTGGCTGTCCGCATCCGGCTGCGGCCAGCTGCCCTCCTTTGCCGATCGCAGGTGGTATTCGAAGGCCTTCTGCCGCCAGACATAGTAATAAAGCAGCACAAAGACCAGATAGTACAGGACCAGGAAGCCGATGCGCTCCCGGAAATAGGGCCAGGGGTCGGAAAGGAAGGTTCGTACGCCGGTGCGCCACTGGACCACGATCCAGACGAGCAGCACGATCGGCAGCTTCAGCAGGGGCTGGACGAGGGCATAACCGATGCGATTGTCCTTCCATTGCCCGTACCAGCGCAGCAGCTGACGGTCTTCCACATCCTGCACCAGCGCCTCGGTTTCACCCGGCGTTAATTTCCTTTGTTCCATTATTGATACAAACTTCCGGTATTTAAAACAGGTGTAGCACCCCGCTCGCCACAGAGCACCACCATCAGGTTGCTCACCATGGCCGCCTTGCGCTCTTCATCGAGCTTCACGATGTCTTTATGCGAGAGCATTTCGAGGGCCATCTCCACCATCCCTACTGCTCCTTCCACGATCTTGGTGCGTGCTGCCACAATCGCCGTGGCCTGTTGCCGCTGGAGCATGGCGCCGGCGATCTCGGGCGCATAGGCCAGGTGCGAGATCCGCGCTTCACGGATCACGATGCCCGCAGGTGCGAGACGCTCGTTCAGCTCCGTTTCGAGGATCTGCGCCACTTTTTCGGCACCATTGCGGAGGGTGATGTCTGCATGCTCATCCTCCAGGTTGTCGTAGGGAAAGGAGTTGGCCAGGTGCCGCACGGCGGCTTCGCTCTGACGAAGCACGTACTCCTTGTAGTTCACCACGTCGTAGGCTGCTTTATAGGTATCACCCACCTCCCATACGATCACCGCGGCGATCTCGATGGGATTACCCATTTTGTCGTTCACCTTCAGCCGGGCGCTTTCCAGGTTCTGGGCACGAAGGGACAGGTTTTCCTTGGTGTAAAAGGGGTTCACCCAGAACCAGCCGTTTTCCTTCACCGTGCCGGCGTAGGTGCCGAAGAAGTTCAGCACCCGCGAGTGGTTGGGCTGGATAATGACCAGCCCCCGGATGAAAAACATGCCGGTGCCGATGGAGAGCCAGCCAAGGATAAAGAGATTACGGTCAGTGTCGAAATTCAGTTGCTCGTGGTTGCCGGCTACCAGGAGCGCCCCGGCTAAGAGCAGGACAACGATAAAAACAAGCCCTAACAAGCCGGGCAATGGCTTCCGGATCTTTTCCATATCAGTTGGTTTGATGATATCAATTTGATATCAAACCTATATCAAATCCCGGAATTCGGCAATACCGCCCATAAAAAAAGCTCCCAGAAGGAGCTCAGTTCTTTCCTATAAAGAAACAGCTGCCGTTCCCTGCCGCTGTTTGCCATTTTCGAATTCCCGAATTTTCGAATTCTCGAATTTCGTTACCCGCCTGTACTTCCGTCCCGCACCTTCACCTTCTTCTTTCCCGAATTCTTTTTCTCGTAATCGAGGATGGCCTGAGGCTTGGGCATTGGCTTCTTCTCCTTACCGTCGGCAGCGGCCGTCTTGCCTTTGCCGGCACTGCTCGGTGCCATGTCATCAGCCGCCGCAGCGGCCTCGGCCTCGATATCGGCCTTCAGGCGGTTCATCACGTATTCCTCCGTATTATCCACGTTCCCCGTGAGGGTATTGTAATAGGTCCAGGTGCCGTGCATGTAGGATTTGGGCTCTACTTTTTGTACCACGTATTTGAGGATCTTGGAGGGATCGTCGATATCCCGCACCGCCACGGTATCATAGGGATGCTGCGGATCGATGGCCCGCCAGCTTTCTTCGCGCAGCAGCTCACCCGTGGGCAGGTAATACTTGCACTTACCGTGCTTCATGTCGTAGTGATAATTCTCCTCGGCGATCACATCGTCTTCGAGGTTGAAGCGCCGCCAGGAACCTTCCTTCCGGCCATCGTAGTAGATGCCTTCCTCTTCATAGCCCGGTTCGCCGCGGATGGGTTCCACCCGCACGATCCAGGGGCCCTGGCGCAGGCCGCGCTGATCCACCCGGTTGATGGTGTCGCCTTTCTTCGTGAGCTTGAACTCCTTCCACTGCGCCTGGGCGCCAAGGGAAAAGAAAAGGGTAAGGAAAAAGAGGTAACGCATTGTGTTGTATGTTTGGATTAACCCATTAACGTTTAAAACCGGCTGTTTATGCGTCCAAAAATACGCCTATTTGCAGGGTGCTTGTCCCTGCTCCTCGTTAGTTTTCTCACAAAAGCCCAGGTGCGCCCCACGCCTGCCGCGGAGCGATTGAAGGCCGCTGAGAAGCGCGAAGCCCTGCGCCAGCGCAGCCTGCTCGACTCGGTGCCTTTCCGCAACATCGGCCCCACCGTGATGAGCGGTCGGGTTGTCGACCTTGAAGTCAACCCTACCGATCCTACAGAATTCTATGTAGCCTATGCCTCGGGCGGTCTCTGGCATACGAGCAACAACGGCCAGTCCTTTGTGCCGCTCTTCGACTCGGCCGATGTGATCACGATCGGCGACATCGCCGTGAACTGGAAGACCGGCACTATTTGGGTTGGGACCGGCGAGGTCAACAGCAGCCGCTCCTCCTATGCCGGCATCGGTGTGTACCGCAGTACCAACAGGGGCAAGTCCTGGCAATACCTTGGCCTGCCCGAATCGCACCACATCGGCAAGATCCAGCTCCATCCCACCGATGAGAATACCGCTTGGGTAGCCGTGCTCGGCCACCTCTACTCCCCCAACCGCGAGCGGGGCGTCTACAAGACCACGGATGGCGGCCGCAGCTGGAAACACACCCTCTTCGTGGATGAAAACACCGGCGTGGTTGACCTCGACCTCAACGCTCAAAACCCCAACGAACTGCTCGCCGCAGCCTGGTACCGCACCCGCAGTACCTGGAATTTTGAGGAGAGCGGAAAAACAAGCGGCATCTACCGCAGCACCGATGGCGGCAACACCTGGAGCCTGGTAACGGTTTCGGGAGCCGGCTTCCCCACCGGCGATGGCGTCGGCCGCATCGGGCTGGCCTACTACCCGCGCAACGGGCAGATCGTTTATGCGATCGTCGACAACAATTTCCGCAAGCCGGCAACCGAGAAAAAGCAGGATACCAACTATGTGCTCCGGGATTTTGAAAAGCTGACGAAAGAGCAATTCGCGCAGCTCAACCCCGCCAAGCTCGATACCTTCCTCAAGCGCAACCGCCTTTACCCGCGCTATACGGCGAAGATGATCATGGAGCGCGTGTCCAATGGCACCCTTCCCGCCTCGTCCATCTGGGATTACCTCTACGATGCCAACACCGCCCTCTTCGATACGCCCATTATCGGCGCCGAGGTCTATCGCTCGGAAGATGGTGGCAAGACCTGGAAGAAGACCCATACCAAAGACCTTACGCTCTTCAACACCTACGGCTATTATTTCGGAAAGATATTCGTCTCTCCCGTCAACGATCAGAAGCTGGTGATCACCGGTTACGACGTGGAGCTGTCAACCGATGGCGGCAAGACCTGGACGCGCATGGATAAAGAAAACGTGCATGCCGATCACCATGTGGCCTGGCTCGATCCGCAGCGCGATGCGCATATCATCATCGGCAACGATGGCGGTGTGAACATTACCTACGACAATGGTCAGCACTGGTTCAAAGCCAACACGCCTTCCGTGGGCCAGTTCTATGCCGTGACCACTGATAATGCCCGTCCCTACAATGTGTATGGCGGCCTCCAGGATAATGGCGTCTGGTGGGGACCTTCCACCAATCGCGAGAATTACGACTGGTACGACAATGGCGTTTATCCTTATAAGATGATCATGGGCGGCGATGGCATGCAGGTGCAGGTCGACCAGCGCGACAACCAGACCGTGTACACGGGTTTCCAGTTCGGCAACTACTCGCGCCTGAACAAGAACAATGCACGCGAAAGCCGTCGGATCACCCCGCAACACCAACTGGGTGAGCGTCCTTATCGCTTCAACTGGCAGTCGCCGGTCCTGCTCAGCAGGCACAACCAGGACGTCGTTTATTTTGGCGCCAACAAGCTCTTCCGCTCCTTCAACCGGGCCGATACTTTTGCCGCCATTTCGCCCGACCTCACAAATGGGGGCCGGCCGGGTGACGTGCCGTTTGGAACGATCACCACGATCGCTGAGTCGCCCCTGCGCTTTGGGCTGATCTACGTGGGCACCGACGACGGTAACCTGCAGCTCACCCGCGATGGCGGGGCCACGTGGACCCTGCTCAACCCGGCTCCGAAAAAAGGTGCAGCCGCCGGTCTTCCCCGCAGCCTTTGGGTCAGCCGCGTGGTGGCCTCTGGCTTCAGGGAAGGCAGGGTTTATGCAACCATCAACGGCTACCGGAACGATGATTTTAATTCCTATGTTTTTGTAAGCGAAGACTACGGCGCCACCTGGAAAGCCCTTGGAACTGACCTTCCTGCCGAACCCGTGAACGTGATCAAGGAAGACCCCAAGAATGAAAACATCCTCTATCTCGGCACCGACGGTGGCCTGTATGTCAGCTTCGACCGGGGACAGGGCTTCATGGCCTGGCGTTCCGGCCTGCCGCTCTCGGTACCCGTACACGATATCACCATACAGGAACGGGAAAACGAGATCGTGCTTGGCACCCATGGACGCAGCCTCTATGTGGCCAGGCTCGAAGATGTGCAGGGCCTGCAGCAGGACCCGGGATACTTGCGAAAAAAGCCCGTCAGCAAGGATGCCCAACGCCGGGATCCGCGAACCGATTGACCGATAAAAAAAGCCGGACCTGCAGTCCGGCTTTTTTTATGCACAAGAGCAAAGCAGCACCCCTCAGAACTACCGGTAAACCCCTAGTGAAAAACTTCCGCATGAAAACCTTGACATTTTATAGGCTTCCCTGTACATTACCCGTGCATGATGGGACCATACGTAATTTTTGCGGACGATGACCCAGATGACCTGGAGCTGATCACCGGCTTCTTCCACGATTATTCTCCAGGTGTACCGGCGGTGGAGTTAGGAAATGGTTCAGAGGTGCTGCACTTCCTGCATACCCTTTCCTATAACGATGCCCTGCCCCTCCTCATTGTTCTCGACATCAACATGCCGCGGCTCAATGGTAAGGAAACCCTTCATGCGATCCGCAACAACCCACGCCTCGCCCTGATCCCCGTGCTCCTCTACAGCACTTCGCTCGGACCTGCCGATGAAGCTTTTTGCGAGCAGCACCAGGCCAGTTGGGTCCGCAAATCCTCCAGCCTCGACGGTATCCGCGCAACCGCACGCATCATCGCCGACTTCTGCGTCCACCACTGGAAATGATAATACTTCTTCGGCCTCCCGTCTCTCATCTCCGGTCTTGTCCACCAAAGCCTCGTCGCAGTCGGGCACGTCCGCCGAAGCCTTAGCGTAGGCGGGCACGTCCGCCGAAGCCTTGGCGAAGGTGGGCTCACGTATCTTTGCTCCGGCGATGATCGAACGAAAGGCACGAGAAATACGGTTCTTTTTTTATAGCCAGGCATTCGCCGACGGGCTAAGGGCGGCAATGGCCATCCTGCTGCCGGCGCTTGTGGGCATGTATTCCGGCTATTTCGAGGAAGGACTAACCATTGCCCTCGGCGCAATGGGCGTCAGTCTCACCGATGCTCCGGGCCCACCCCTGCACAAGCGCAACGGCATGCTGATCTGCTCGGGCCTGGCCTTTCTTGTGGCCCTCCTTACTTCGGTGATGCAGCAATCGGTTTACACGATGACGCTCGAAGTGGCCGCGATCACCTTCTTCTTTTCGATGTTCACGGTTTACGGCAACCGCGCCACCTCGGTAGGCAACGTGGCCATCCTGATCATGATCCTCACCATGGATAAAGTGATCCAGCACCGCGACATCCTGACCCATGCCCTGCTTATCCTCTCCGGTGGGATTCTCTATATGTGCATCAGCCTGATGCTCTATTTCCTTCGTCCCTACCGTACGGCCCAACGCGCCCTCGGCGAGTGCATCCGCGAAGTGGGCAACTACCTGGCGATCCGGTCGGGCTTTTATTCGCTTTCGACCGATCTCGATGAAGCCTACCGCCGGCTCTTCACCCAGCAGGTGGTGGTCAATGAAAAGCAGGATGCGGTGCGCGAGATCTTTTTCAAAACCCGGCAGATCGTTGATGAATCCACCGACCAGGGACGAAAGCTGGTGTTCACCTTCGTGGAAACGGTGGACCTCTTCGAAGACATTACGGCAACGTATTACGACTATTCCCTGTTGCGCAGCCAGTTTGCCGAGAGCGGCGCACTGGAGCTGATCCATTCCAGCCTCGACCGCATCGTGCGCGAACTGGAAGGCATCGGCAACGCGATCCATGCCAATACCGGTTTTCAGCCCGGGTTCGATTACGACGAAGAAGTGCGCCGCCTCAAAGCCGCGATCGACGAGCGTTCACAGTTCAATCCCACGCACCGCCTGGTGCTGCGGAAGATCGTCGTGAACATCCGCAAGCTGCTCCAGGGCCTGATGAATATCCAGGGCTATTTCGAAGCCGCGCCGCGCAAACGGAAAACGGGCGTGGACCACTCGCATTTCGTGAGCCACCAGTCGCTCGACCCGAAGCTGATGTGGGATAACCTCACACTCAAATCCGCGGTCTTCCGCCATGCCGTGCGCGTGAGCCTGGCCTGCGTGATCGGCTTCCTCGTATCCAAGACCTTCAGCTACGGACAGCACTCCTACTGGATCCTGCTGACGATCGCCTTCATTCTTAAGCCTGCCTTCAGCCTCACCAAGCAACGCAACATCCAGCGCATCATCGGCACCCTTGCCGGTGGCCTGATCGGGGTGCTCATCCTCATGTTTATTCCAAATAAGACCGTGCTTTTCGGCATCATGGTCTTCTTCATGATCGGCACCTACTCCTTCATGCGGATCAACTACCAGCTGATGGTGCTCTTCACCACGCCCTATGTGCTCATCCTGTTTTCCCTGCTGGGCGCGGGCTTCCGCGATGTGGCCCTCGAGCGGGTGCTGGACACGGCGATCGGCTGTACCATCGCCTTTCTCCTGAGCTATTTCCTCTTCCCCAGCTGGGAGTCGGAGCAGTTGCGCGCGCACCAGAGAGGCATCCAGCGGGCCAATGCCGCCAATCTACCAAAAACCCACGACGCGCGCA
>CBHWDR010000006.1:0-17091 GCA_966112575.1 uncultured Chitinophagales bacterium | reverse complement strand
GCCTCACAACTGCGCCCCGCTTCTATTTCTCCCCTCTCCTTTGGAGAGGGGTTGGGGGTGAGGTCACATTTTCTTCGCGTCTTCCAGGAACTTCGCCAGGCCGATGTCGGTCAGCGGGTGCTTCAGCAATCCGAGGATCGACTCCAGCGGGCAGGTGCACACGTCTGCACCCAGTTCGGCTGCGCGAACGATATGATTGGCATTACGGATGGAAGCGGCGAGGATCTCGGTGCGGAAGCCCTGGAGCGTGTAGATCGTGGAGATCTGCTCGATGAGCTGCATGCCGTCCCAACCCGAATCATCGATGCGGCCGATGAAGGGCGAAACGTAGGAAGCGCCGGCCTTGGCGGCGAGGATGGCCTGTCCGGCCGAGAACACCAGCGTACAGTTGGTGCGGATGCCGTTGTCGGTGAAATACTTGATGGCCTTGATGCCATCCTTGATCATCGGAACCTTCACAACGATGTTCTTGTGAATGGCGGCCAGCTTCTTGCCTTCTTCCACCATCTCTTCGAAATTGGTCGACAATACCTCGGCCGAGATATCGCCATCCACCATTTCGCAGATGGTCTTGTAATGGTTGTTGATGGCTTCCTGTCCGCGGATGCCTTCCTTGGCCATCAGCGAGGGGTTGGTAGTCACACCATCCAGGATCCCGAGTTCATTGGCTTCCTTGATCTGGGCCAGATTGGCTGTATCGATGAAAAATTTCATAACGAGGGTTTGAGGTGAGCAAAGATAAGAGCACGGATGAAAGGATCGCGCGGATGCCACGGATGAGTATTGTCAATTACAAACAAGCTTTCCACGAAGACCATCGGCTGGAGCAATACAGCAATTGAAACGATCCGGCTCCAAAGGAAGCAATCCTGTCATCCTTACGCCAGTCCAATAGAAAACTTCAGGGAGATAACGGAAAGTGAGAAAAGAAGTGGAGATTATATCAGAAACAATCCGTGATAAAAAAATTGGCAGGCTACTTATATCGCACCGCTACGACCGCCTACCCTTGCTACCTTCCGGTCCTGGGGGAGTTCAGCAGGAGCTGGCCGTATAAGACCTGCCGCTGCAAATATAGGACGAGCGGTGTTGCGGAAAAATAAAAATTGGAAAACTTCGCAGAAATTTCAATCATGCGCAAGATCGTTGCCTCATTTGCCGCCTCGCTCGATGGCTATATCGAAGACGCTCATGGCGGTTACGACTGGATCCTGATCGACCCGGAAATCGACTTTGAGAAAATGTTCGCCCGTTTCGATACGATGTTTTTCGGACGAAAGTCCTACGAACGCTTTCACGAACACGCCCGTCCCGGTACGAAATGCTTTGTATTCTCCTCTACTTTGAAAGATGTAAAACCGGGGTTCGAATTGATCACCGAGGACATTCCATCCAGGGTGGACACGATCCGTCAACTGGAAGGCAAGGACATCTTCGTCTTTGGCGGCCCCTCTCTCCTCACCTCCCTGCTGGATCTGGAACTCGTCGATGAGATCGAAGTGAATATTGTGCCGGTGTTACTCGGCCAGGGCAAACCCATGGTGGAAGCTCTGCATCAACGGGTTTCCCTGGACCTCATCAAACATCAGGTATTCAGCAATGGCTCGGTTACGTTCACCTACAACGTCAGAAAATGATCCTGCGCGAAGCCGAAGTGCACGATATTCCCGAATTACACCGGATTCGCCTTTCCGTTCGGGAGAATGCCCTCTCCAACCCGGGCCTGATCACACCTGCCGATTACGAAGAATTCCTCATGAAAAAAGGAAAGGGCTGGCTGGCGGAAGAAGAAGGAACCGTACAAGGTTTTGCCATTGTCGACCTGGAAGGGAATAACATCTGGGCACTTTTCGTCCACCCCCAGTCTGAAGGGAAAGGTATGGGCCGTCGGCTGCACGACACCATGATGGACTGGTATTTTGCACAGACGGAAAACCCCGTTTGGCTAAGCACCGCGCCCAACTCACGCGCAGCCCGTTTCTACCGGAAAGCCGGATGGATCGAGAACGGCACCTACGGCAAAGGCGAACTCCGATTTGAGTTGACCCGCGACCGTTGGCTCAGCGTACGTTGAACAGGGAACTCAGCGTTGTGGCACCGATGAGCTCATCGGCGCGGGCGCCGAATGGACGATTGTAGATCAGCACCGTGTAGGTGTTCTCCGTGCCGAAATAATTGCCTTCGATGCCGCCGAAATCGATCGGCCCCTTCCCGCTTGTGGGCTTCGTCACGTACACATAGTTGTAAAACCCCTGTTTCAGGAAAAGCGTGCGCTCGTAAACGCCCAGGTCTTTGTTGAAGACCATGCGGCCCGAAGTATCCGTTGCCCAGTTGGTCATCTGTCCGAAAAGGTACAGGTCTTCACCCTGCAGCTGCCGGTTGCCGGCAGGCATATAGGAGAACTTCACCTCGGCATAATCGCCCTGCCAGTACGGATTGATGTTCTCGAGCGCTTCAATCGTGAAACTGCCATTGAGGTCGCGATAGTACACATACACCTGGTCGCGGCGATTCGGATCAGGGCGCACCTCCACCTTCGTTGTATCGCCCCGGTTGTTGATCGAAGCTACCCGGTCGCTTTTCAGGCGGAGCGAGCGCAGGTCCACCCAGCGGAACTCCCGACCCGAAGACATAGCGGTGACCGCCTCGTCGCTGTACTCGAAATAATTGCCCCGGAAGATCGTCGGCCGGTCGATGAACAGCGAGGTCTGCCAGTTGTTGTTCTGCAGGATCACCACCTTGATATCCGAAGGGCTCATCACCTGCACACGGCTGTCGATCTTGACGCCGATATTCAGTTTCTGTGCGGTCCGGAAAAGCGTGGCATTGAACGGCTGCTGCACCTGGGCCGTGATCTCGGCCTTGTTGTCGTAGATCACCATCCGGCGCGTGAACACGGTCTTCGCCGTATCATTATCGAGGAAAACCCTAAGCAGGTAATTGCCCGAACGCGTGGGATAGCAGTTCCGGTCGGGCACGGGCGCCTGGTAATGAATGTAGCGGGTCATCGCCAGCGAGGAGTTGCGGTAGTTGGTGATCCGGATATTCTGAAAACCGCGGAGGTAGTCAAAGGCATTGAGCGTGCTGGGCGTCCAGTCCACATTGCACAGCTGGAAGGTATAGTAATAGTTGCGCACCCGGTTGTCGAGGTCATCGAAGTGCAGCTCCATGCCTTCGGTAGCACCGAGCGGGAGCGCGGCCATCGACGAAGGATCGCCGGAACGATAGAGCTGGATCGACCGGATCCGGTGGCTCCGGTTCTCGCCCTGGGCCAGCAGGCCAAGCGGAAGCAGGAGGAGCAGAAGGAAACGCAGGTTCTGTATCATCGTGGTTAAATGTAGCAAAAAGGCTGCAGGCGTTCCGGAGGTCTGCCCACTGGCAAATCAATTCCTCCGTATTTTCACGCCCGGACCGTTTCAACCATGACGGCAAATCCGTTCAAATGGTTGTTATCAAACGGCAACGCGAAATCTAAATTGTGAACCTTTCCGCTTTCATCGCCCGGCGCATCGCTTTCAACCAGCAGAAATCCTTCTCCCGGTTCATCATCCGTTTGTCTACGGCCGCCACCGTGATCTCGGTAGCTGTGATGATCATCACACTCTCCTTTGTCAACGGCTTCCAGGAAACCGTTTCCGGCAAGGTCTTCTCGTTCTGGGGACATATGCGCGTAGGTTACCGGCAGCCGCTGAAAGCGAATATCGCCGAAGAGGAGCCGATCGAGTCCGACGACAGCCTCGTACGCGCCATGCGGCAGGACCGCGACGTGGTTTCCGTTCACCCCTTCGCCACCCGCTACGGCATCCTGAAAACGGCCGAAGAGATGGAGGGTGTACTCGTGAAAGGACTGGACGCGACCTATGACACCGCTCACCTCGCCCCCTTCCTACAGCAAGGACGCTTCATCCGGTACAACGATTCGAGCTATGCCCGGGAGATCCTCGTCTCCACCCATACCGCCCGACTCCTCAACCTCCACCTGAACGACCGCCTGCTGATCTATTTCATTCGCCCCGATGGCACCATGCGCCCCGACCGCCTGAACATCGTGGGCATCTTCAAAACCGGCATTGAAGAATACGACAAGACCTTCGCCATCGGCGACATCAAACTGCTCCGCCGCCTCAACTCCTGGACCGAGACCCAGATCGGCGGCTACGAGATCTTCCTAAAAAATTACACGGACATGGATTCGGCGGCAATGCGCAACTATGAGCTGGGCAATTTCCCCGAGCAATGGGAAACCAAGACCACCCGCGAGATCTATCCCAATATTTTCGACTGGCTCGACATCCAGGATACGAACCAGAATATCCTCATCACCATCATGACCATCATTGCCATCATCAACCTCATCACCTGCCTCATCATCCTGGTGCTGGAGCGTTTGCGCATGATCGGTATCCTGAAGGCCCTGGGCGCGAGCAACTGGAAGGTGCAGAAGATCTTTGTGTACAATTCCATGGTGATCACCGGCACCGGCATCGTGATCGGCACCAGCCTGGCCCTCGGGCTGCTCTGGCTGCAACAGGCTACGGGATTCGTGCGCCTCCAGGAAGAAGCCTACTACATGAGCACGGCCGTGGTGAAGATCGTCTGGTGGCAGGTGGCGCTCGTCATCCTCGGCACCCTGCTGGTCTCCACCCTCGTCCTCCTCATTCCCTCCATCATCGCCCGCCGCATCCGCCCGATCAAGGCGATCCGGTTCAGTTGAGCCGGTTCGCGGGTTTGCGGGGTTCGCGAGTTCAAGGGTTCAAAAGTTCAAGAGTTCAAGAGTTGGCAAGTTTACACCTTAATCTACTCCCCTCTCCTTGGGAGAGGTAACCGAGCGATAGCGAAGGTTACGCGCGAAGCGCTAGGGTGAGGTCGTGTCAAAGAAAAGCTTCTCCTCCTTTCCTCTTATCTCAGCGAGCAACGCGAGCGCATTAGCTACCCTTTCCCCACCAGGTGCGACAACACAATACCCGTTGCCACGGCCGCGTTGAGGGATTCGGCGCCACCGATGCGGGGAATGGTCACCCGGTGAGTGGCGCGGGCCAGGTAAGACGGACGGATGCCTTTCGACTCGTTGCCGATCAGCAGCAAGCCCTCTTTAAACGGAGGCAGCCCGTACAGCGATTCGCCATCCAGTGCGGCGGCATACACGGGTCCTTTGCGGCTTTCGAACCAGGAGCCATCCTCGTCGTAATAAACATGCACCCGGGCGATGGAGGCCATGGTCGACTGCACCACTTTCGGATTATACAGGTCGGCGCAGCCGGCGCTGCAAACCACCTGCTTCACGCCGAACCAGTCGGCGATGCGCAGGATCGTTCCGAAATTGCCCGGGTCCTGGATGGTATCGAGGTAGAGCGAGAACGGCGTATCCATCGGCTTTGAATGATCGAAAGGTCGAAGCAGGGCTACAACGCCATTGGGCGTTTGCAGGTGCGTGAGCTTTTCCAGCTCGTGCGGTGCAACGATGGTGCGGGCAATGCGGTCAGGCAGGGGGTGCGCGGCCAGGTAGGCATCGGTGGCATACACCCGGTGGAACTGCTCCGGGATCAGTCCTGCCAGCTCGGGAACGATCTTGGGCCCTTCCGCCACGAAGAAGCCCAGCTCCGACCGGGCATCCTTGTGGCGTAAACTTTGAATATCTTTGATCTCTTTCTTACTCAGCATAGACAGGCATTATGAAGTTTGTACCGGCGGCAAAACATCAGGCGATCTACTTCCTCATCGTGGCCGCGTCCCTGTTCCTGCTGGGCTCCTGCACGGTGCGGAACTATCCGGCCGGCAAGCCCTTTGTATACCAGACCGATATCAAACTCGAGGGTAAATTTAAGGGGGAGGAAAGGAAAACGCTGGAGGAACAGCTGGCCCAGCAGCTTCACGACAGCGTGCGGGTCCGGCGCCAGCGGAAATTCCTCTTCTTTAATGAGCTGAACCGCCCGCCTGTATACGACTCGCTGAATGCCGGCCGCTCGGTACAGTACATGCGCGCCCTCCTGCATTCCCTCGGATACTACCGCGACAGCATCGCTTTTTTCGACTCGGTGCGCAAACAGGACGACCAGCTTCGCACCTACCTCACCTTCCGGGTGATCCCCGGCCGCCAGTTCCAGCTCGACTCGGTGTACTACAACCTCCTCGACTCGGCGCCGAACCGTCCGCAGATCAACGTGCTCCAGGAACTGACCGTCCGCTCCGATTCGGGGCGGCTACTGAAAAAAGGCGAGCCCTTCTCCACGCCCGTGATCTCCGCGGAGCTCGACCGGCTCACGGATCTTTATCGCAACAATGGCTTCCTCCTGTTCGGCAAGGAGCAGCTCTGGGCCGTGTGGGATACGGTCGGCCTCGAGCTCATCCTTCCCGCCTTCGACCCCGAGGCCCAGGCCCGCCAGCTCGAGGCGATCCGCCGGCAGCGCGAACAGCCCTCCGCAGACGTGGAGATCCGTCTCCGCCCCAACCCCGATTCCAATAAGCTGGTGCGCTACCATATAGGCAATGTGACGGTTTACCCCGACCTGACGCCCGACTCCGCCAGCTACACGCCAACGGTCACCCGGTTTACGCGGAACGATTACACCTTCGTTTCCTATGCCAACCTGTTCAAGACCCGCAAGCTCGTGCAGTACATCCGCCTGCCGCGGGGCAGCATCGCCTCCCAGGCCGACTTCCTCCGCACCCAGAACCGGTTCAACAATATCGGCTCCTGGCAACAGGTGAGCGTCACGCCCTTTCCCCGCCCCGGTACCGACACGGTTGACTTCACCATCCGCCTCATACCCGATAAGAAATATTACACGAACGTCAACTTCGACGTGAGCCGCAACACCGGTTACTTCTCTACCGAATCGAACCTGATCGGTATCGGTGCCAACTTTGCCCTGCGCAGCACCAACTTCCTCCGGTCGGCCAACCAGTATAACCTGAACGTCCGTTACGGCGTGGAGCTTTCGAATAATGTCGACAGCCTGGTCCAGACGCAGCAGTTCGCGGTAACCCAGAGTGTCACCTTCCCGAGAATGGTGCCCCGCTTTCGCTGGCTCCCTCTTGATGTTCGGGAGAACGCGCGAACGCAGCTCAACCTGAACGTTTCGGCTACGGACCGCCTGAATTATTTCCGGCTCTTCACCTTCAACACCTCCTGGGGTTACGACTTCAGCTGGAAACGCACCGTCCTCTCCCTGCGCATGCCGAATGTGGAGTATAATGTGCTGACCAGGAGAAAGCTGCTGGATACCCTGATCAAGCAAAACGCCTCCTACAAGTATATCTTCAATGATGGCCTGATCATCTCTTCGCTCGTGACCGTGGCCATGACGGGCGGCAAGGACCGGGTGAGCAACTTCGGACGGATCACCTTCGAAGAATCGGGATTGATCTCCGGAATCTTCAAGCCGCTGATGCCGAAAGCCAAGCTCCAGCGTTTTGTGAAGACCGAAGTGGAGTTCACCCAGAACCGGCGGATCCGGCCCAAGTCGAGCATTGCCTGGCGGTTATTTGGCGGCGTCGGTTACGGCCTTCCCTTCTCGAATGAGAACGGGCAAAAAGACAGCACGAACTTCTACCTGCCCTTCTTCCGCCAGTATTATGCCGGTGGGCCCAACAGCATGCGTGCCTGGGGGGTGCGCAAGCTCGGTCCCGGATCCTCGATCAAATCCTTCAACCAGACCGAAGCGCCCGACCGCTTCGGGGATATGCGGCTGGAAGCGAATGTGGAATACCGCTTCTTCCTGACCAATCTTTTCGGCTTTCCGCTGGAAGGCGCATTCTTCACCGATATCGGCAACGTCTGGTTCCTGCGCGACAACCCCGACTTTCCGGATAAGAATATTCCCGGCCTCGATCCCAAGGCCGACCAGTTCCGCCTCCGTCATCTCTGGCGCGACATCGCCGTAGGGGTCGGGTATGGCCTTCGCTGGGATTTCAGCTTCCTGAAGGCCCGCTTCGATTTCGGCTACAAGGCCAAGGATCCCTCACCAGATGACATCCGGGCCCAGAACAAATGGTTCTACAATTTCAACCCGGGATTCGGAAAGAACGGCGCGCAATTCCAGCTGGGCATCAACTACCCCTTCTAACTTCATCCATCATTCCTACTGCCTACTGCCTATTGCTTACTGCCTATTGCCTACTGCCCATTGCCTACCGCCTCCCTCCGCAGAAGCCTCTGAAGGCGGCCCTACTACCCTATCTTTGCCCGATGCAAACGCTCGCGAAGTATGCGGAAGGACAGGTGCTGCTGGTAGACAAACCCTATGAATGGACCTCCTTCGATGTGGTGAACAAGATCCGCTGGCTGACCAAGACCAGGAAAGTAGGGCATGCCGGAACCCTTGATCCGCTTGCAACCGGCCTGCTTATCGTATGTACCGGTAAGTTCACCAAGAAGATCAACGAATACATGGCACAGGAAAAGGAATACACCGGCACCATCACGCTGGGTGCCACCACGCCTACCTACGATCTCGAGAGCGAGCCCACCGATTTCACGGACTGCACACCCGTTACGGCCGAAGCCATTGAAGATGCGCTTCAGGCTTTTCGCGGACCCATCCTGCAAACACCACCGATCCATTCAGCGATCAAAAAAGACGGCAAACGGGTGTATGAACTTGCCCGGCGGGGGGTAGACGTAAAGCTCGAACCGCGGCCGGTGACCATCCATGCCTTCGAGATCACGAAGATCGAGCTGCCGCTCCTGCATTTCCGCGTGGTCTGCTCCACCGGAACCTATATCCGGAGCCTGGCCAATGACCTGGGCGCTGCCCTGGGCTGCGGTGGCTACCTCAGTGCACTATGCCGCACCCGGATCGGTGCATTCCGCCTCGAAGACGGCATGACGGTGGAACAATGGACCGCCCGCATCCAGGCAGAACGCGCTTCTACCGACCCGACCGCCGGCTGAACCTCGTTTCACGTCTCACGTTTCACGTCTCACGTCAAATACTCGACCGGTTCTTCAACTCAAGATACTTGTTCAATGCATTGATGGTAAGCTGCTGCGGCGTGGAGAGCACCGCGATGATGCCAGCCTTCTGCAGCTCCTTTACGATGAGCTGCTTCTCATGCCGGAATTTATTGGCGATCGTTTGAATATAAATTTCTTCCGTGGTAGTCGCCGGCTTCTCCGTCAACTCTTTCAGCTCCGTATTCTCGAAGAACACCACCATCAGCAGGTGATAGTGCGCCAGCCTCTTCAGGGAGGGGAGTTCCCGCTCGAGGCTTTCGATCGATTCGAAATTGGTGAAGAGGATCAGGAGGCTCCGCTGGGTGATCCGGTTGCGCACCGCCGAGAACAGTTTTTCAAAATCCGGCTCGCCGAAGCCTGTCTGCTGGCGATAAAGCGTCTCCAGGATATTGTTGATCTGCGTGGGCTTCTTATCCGCCGGCACGAAGGCATCCAGGGTCTTCCCGAACGTGATGAGTCCCGCCTTATCCTGCCGTTGGAGGGCTACGCTCGAGATCACGAGCGCCGAATTGATCGCATGATCGAGCAGGGTCATCCCTTCGAAAGGCATCTTCATCACCCGGCCCTTGTTCACCAGGCAATAGATCTGCTGGCTGCGCTCATCGGTATAGCTGTTCACCATAAAATCGCCGCGCCGGGCCGTGGCCTTCCAGTTGACGGTGCGGTAATCGTCGCCCCGCACATATTCCTTGATCTGCTCGAATTCCATGCTGTGCCCCAGCTTGCGCATCCGCTTCACTCCCGTCTCCTGAACGTTGGTGCCAATGGCCATCATCAGCTGGTACCGGCGCATCTGCACATAAGATGGGTAAACCTTCACCGTATGCTCCCGCGGAAAGGTGATCCGGCGGCGCACGAGGCGCAAGGGACCTTCTGCATACAGGTTGATATTACCAAATGCATACTCGCCCCTTTCCACCGGTGTGAGCGTATACACGATCAGGGCTTCCGTATCCCGCTGCATGCAGATCGTCCGCTTCCAGTTGCGCTCCTGGAACTGCATCGGCAGCTCGTCGATCACGAGCAGGTTGACCGGAAAATCGTAATGGCTGCGGAGGTGCAGCACCACCTTGTTCTCATCGCCATTGCTCAGCCGCTCCTGGATCTCGCGCTGCGCTTCGAACGGCTTCCGCTGGCGATAAAGCAGGAAGAAATCCACCAGCACACTCAGCGCTGTGCAGACGATGACCACGATGGCCACGTTGAACAGCTCGGGCCAGAAATAGCTGAGCAGGAAGAGGCCCGCTGCTCCGAAGAGCAGGTAGAATACGATCCTTCCAAGATGAAAGCTCGTCCGGTCCCATTTATCCAGTAGCTGCAACACGCTCATCGGGGAATATCGAGGGATTGAATGATCTGCTTGATGACCGTGTCTTCCGTTACTCCTTCCATTTCCTTGTCGGGCGAAAGGATGATGCGGTGCCGCAGCACCGGGGGCACCACTTCCAGGATATCGTCGGGCGTTACGAAATCGCGGCCGTTGATCGCGGCCATGGCCTTCGCGGCATTCATGATGGCCAGCGAGGCTCGGGGGGAAGCGCCGAGGTAGATCGACTTGTGGCTGCGGGTTTGCGTAGTCAGCCGGGCAATGAACTGGAGCAGCTTGTCTTCCACCACCACGGTTTTCACCAGGCGCCGCAACGCCACGATCTGCTGCGGATTCAGCACGGGCTGGATCGAGGCAACGGCATCCTCATTGCCCATCTGGTGGAACTGCTGAAGGATGCGGAACTCCTCGCCTTCGTTGGGATAGGGCACTACCACCTTGAAGAGGAAGCGATCGAGCTGGGCTTCGGGAAGCCGGTAGGTTCCCTCCTGCTCAATGGGATTCTGCGTGGCCAGCACCACGAAGGGCGCCTGCATGGGATAGGTCTTGCCGTCCACCGTGATCTGCTTTTCTTCCATCACCTCGAAGAGCGCGGCCTGCGTTTTTGCGGGGGCACGGTTGATCTCGTCGATAAGTACAATATTGCTGAAGACCGGTCCCCGCTTGAATTCAAAGCTTCCATCCTTCGGGTTGAAGACCGGTGTGCCGAGTACATCCGAAGGCATGAGGTCGGGCGTGAACTGGATCCGCGAGAACGGCACGGCCAGGGCGCGGGCCACCAGCTTGGCGGTCATCGTTTTGGCAACGCCCGGAACACCTTCGATCAGCACATGCCCGTCGGCCAGCAGGGCGGCCATGATCAGCCGGATCATCTCATCCTGGCCTACGATGATGCGCTTGATCTGCTCGCGCACCGATTGCACGGCTTCATTGAGTTGGGTAAGGTCGGTTCGTGACGAGAAAATTTGTTCTTCCATGTCAGGTGTTTTGATAAAAATCTTCGAGTTGACGGTGAAACCGGGCCAGCTGCGCCTCGGTGATGCTTGCCTTTGTATCGAGTGAACGGATGAAGGTAAGGATGGTCGACAGCTGTTCTTCCGGGTAACCGGTTTTAAAGCTCAGCAGGCGCACAAATTCATCATCCAGCCTATGGGTAGCCAGCTTGTATTGGGCGCGCACATGTTCCAGGAAATACTGCGCCATCTTCCGCGCCAGGTTCTGGTGATTCCGGCGGTCGTAATACAGGCGGCCCATGGTGCGCACGAAATCAAGGGATTCATTCCGGGGCTTCGTATAGGGCGGGATCATCCGCTGCCGGCGACGCATGCCCAGCAATACCATCAGCAGCGCGGTGGCCGCTGCGGTGATCAGCCCCCACTTGAATGCGGGGTAGCGGAAGAGCACACTCAGCCAGCCGGGCTCCTGCTCATCATCGTTGTTGTTCGTCCTCGGCTTGCTGAGATAGAACTCATTCCAGGAGACCTTCTCCACGCCCGCGGGAACAACGGAAAGCGCCTGCTCGGCATAGCGGTAGTTATTGCCCTGCAGAACGAAATAATTGGAGAACGCAAGGGGTGCCGTATGGATGAACACGGAGCCGCTGCCGCGATTGAGGCGCACGAAATTTATCTGCCCATCCTTGTTCCGGCCCAGCACAGAGGCATAATTGGAGTCGAGGGCCGCGAACCAGGCATCGTAGTTCACCATCGGCCGCAGGTAGAGCGAGTCGGATGTGAACACCGGCGGCTGCAGGCGGTATCCCAGCGTATCCCAGGAGGCGAATGGTCCGCGCGTATCCGTTCCCTGCTCCATGAAACCGAAGATCTCGCGGGCATCACGGGAAAAAGAATGAGCCACGATATATACATAATTGCCTTTCTCCACGAAACGGAGCAATTCGCCGAGTTCATACATGTCGGCATTGAAATGGTCCGACACGAGAAAGACGGCCTGGTTGTACGAGGTGGCGACCACCCCATTCCAGTTGCCCGGACGATCATTCTCGAAGTTCACCTCCGAATGGGTGAAAAGGGTCGGCAGCATGGTACGCACGGCCGAAGTGCCGAAGGGGATCTTGTCTTTCTCCTTAAGCGTCACCCGCTCATCGAAGGCCGGGCCCGAGCCCTTGCTCGTGGCCACTACGATGGCTATGATCAGCAACAGCAACAACCCGATGATCAGGGGCAGGAACTTGCGCATCAGGAGAACTGCTGTTTAAAGGTGAGGAAATCCGGTTCCAGACGGTTGAACTGCTGTTCGGTGATCACGAAATTGCCATACCAGGAATAGTCAAAATGCCGGGTCAGCCGGAAGAAGTCGCGGTAATAGTTCGTGCCCGAGAGCTGGGCCACATAAAAGCTGTTGGTGCGGTCATGCGCATAATCGATCAGTCCGCGCTGCGACAGCAGCTTTAGGGTGCGCAGGTAATGGAGGCGGATGATCAGCCGGTAGTTGCGTACTGACCGGGCTTTCTCGATCTCCCGGTCGAAGTGGATGGAGAAGATATCCTCGGTTTCGAGGTCTTCCGCTTCTTCTTCCGGCCCCTGGATCGGTTTCGGTGCCCGGCGGAACAGGCGCACGTCGCCGCTGAGGAGCGACCAGACGAGGATCGCAATAAATACACCGATAAGGATGGTCCAGAAGAGCCATTTCCGCCAGGCGGGTTCCGGGCGATCCGCTGCCGCCTCCTGCTTCTGCTCTTTCTTCCGGGGCTGCTGATCCAGGTACCAGTAATCCTGGTCGGCCTTCGTTCGACGCACCACCGAATCCGGCACCTGGCGTACCTCAGCCGGCTGTACCGATTCGATCCGGTTGAAATAAGAGCTTTCGCTTTCGGCCTGCACCGTAGTTGTTTCACTGGTGAAGAGGCTGTCTTCCAGGGGAACGTTCTGCGTTCCTTCCTGCGCGTTCGATCGGCAGCAGACAAATAGAAAACAAAACAGGATGGGGACAGAAAGCCTAGTCATGGACCTTCACCTCCTGCTTTCGCTGTTTTTTATGGAGCTGGTAAGGATATACCACGAAATACCAGATGATAAACCCGGCCGCAGCGGCAAGGATCGAAAGACTGAGGCCGAGTGGCATATTGTAATGCCGGGTCACATAGCCTTCGAAGAGCGCCGCAATGAAGAATACGGGCATCAGCCCAACCACCAGCTTTACGCCATCTTTCACACCTTCGGCGAACGCATCGAAACGGCGGCCGGTTTTCGGGAAGAGATAGCCGGTTCCCATGACCACGCCGGCCGCGCAGGAGATGATGATGGCGGTGAGCTCCAGCATGCCGTGGATCAGCACCACGATCACGGCCCTCCCACCCAGACCGTGCACATAGAACATGTGCTCGAAGGCGCCGAGGCGGATCGACTCTTTGGTGAGCGCCCAGAGGCTGGGTATGCCCAGCGCGATGCCGCGGAAAAAATAAATGAAGGAAACGAAAATATTGTTCAGCATGATGCGCAGGAACATGAAGAACTCGTTCTTGCCTGCATAGACGCCGAAGGGCTGCCCTTTTCGGATATTGTCCTCGGTCATGTCCACATAGCCATCCGAAAGCACCTGCCTTACGAAGGTCGGCTCTTTGGTGGACGAGAAGAAGCCCACCGATGCGAATACGAGGAAGATGAACAGCGCGAAGAGGATGGTGCGATAGTGCTTGCCCACAGTGAAGGGCACGTCATAGGCCCAGAAGCGGACCAGCCGGTTCGATTCCTCTTTGCGGTTGCGGTAGATGCCCAGGTAAATACGGGAGGCCAGGGAGTTGACGTATTGCGTCACCCGGCTCGTGGGGTAGAAGGTTTTCGCATAGCCCAGGTCATCGACAAGCCGGGTAAAATCGCTCGCCATTTCGTCAGGGTCATCGGGTGTATGGTTTTCCAGTCGCTCCCAGCGGTCCTTGTTCTTTTTTATGAATAAACCTTCTCTCAGATACTCCGTTTAGCTCGTAAAATAAGAAAATCGGGGCAATCGCAGAATCGGGGATGAAGTGAATGCGCTATTTTCACGACATGTCCGAGATCCGCATCATGACGAACTTCAATATCGAGCTGGGTTTCCCGGCGGCACCCTTTCATCGGCGCTTCCTGGCCTGGGTGATCGATATCATCATCCTGTTCATCTATGTGCGCATCGCCGCCGAGGTGCTCTCGAATATGGCCTTCCGCTACAGCGACAATACCATCGGCGCCGTGGCCCTGGCGATGGCTCTGCCGGTGCTTTGCTACCACTTCCTCAGTGAGCTGTTCCTGAACGGCCAGAGCCTGGGCAAGAAGATCGCCGGCATCCGCGTGGTCAATGAGCGGGGCGGCCGCCCGGGCATCGGGCAACTGCTCATCCGCTGGATCATCCGCACCTCCGACTTCATGATTCTGGTGATCCTCGTCACCTTCGGCGGCGGCGCCGAAGCCGAAGAGGTCTGGAAGATCGGCATCGCCCTCGGCCTCTTCATCACCGATGTGGTGCTCGTCAACGCCAGCAAGAAAAACCAGCGCCTCGGCGACATGCTGGCCCATACCATCCTCATCCGCTCCTCCGAAAAGCATTCCATCCACGACACCATCCTCGATATGGGCGACAACTACGTCCCCTCTTTCCCCCAGGTGATGCAGCTCTCCGACCGCGATATCAACTCGCTCAAAGGCATCCTCGATACCGCCCGCAAGCGCGGCGACTACAACCTTGCCGACATGGCTGCGGAGAAGATCAAGAACCACCTCGGCATCAGCACGCCCCTGTCGCCGTACGATTTCCTGGAGATCCTGCTCAAGGATTACAATTACCTCTCGCAGAACTGAGGTCCCGAAGTTCGCGAGTTCGCGAGTTCGCGAGGTTTGCGAGTTTGCGGAGTTTGCGAGTTCGCGAGTTCGCGAAGTTCAATAGTTCAAAAGTTCAATAGTTTAAGAGTTGCTTCAAGGTAAGCGGGGTGATGATGCTTATGTGGTAGGGAGGTAAGAGTTTTAAGCCTGTGGGTGCGAAGTTTTCTTCCCGACACCTCGGGACCGCAGGGGCCCGTGCCTTATACTTTAGGGCACGCAGGTACCGGAGGAAATATAGTTCTTGTTTGTCCGGAAATCCTGCTCCTGTCTCCTGCTTTTCCGCTGGTTCAGTCCACAGATGCCTGCGGCATGGAAAACCTCTATCCTTTAACTTGGTCTTTAAACCTGCAAGTACTTCTGTAGTAAAAAAAACCTCTGTGCGGCTCCCTGCCTTCGTGACTCCGTGGTTCACCCGCCCAATTCAACGCATCGCCCAATGAAAAAGAGCCCCGGCCAAGGCCAGAGCTCCCTCTACATTCAAAATTCTATATTCGATATTCTTTATTCCTTGCTCTTTACTCTTTCCTCAATACGCCCTGGCAAACAGCACCCGCTGTGTCGACGGCTTGCCCGTGAGCACACATGATCCTTCTTCCTGCGGGTTATCGAGCGGGATGCAGCGGATCGTAGCCTTGGTCTTCTCCTTGATGGCATCTTCGGTTTCGGCGGTACCATCCCAATGCGCGCTCACAAAGCCCGTCTTCGTATCGAGGGTCTGAACGAATTCCTCCCAGGTATCCACGCGGGTGATGTGCGCCTCGCGGAAGGCTTTCGCCCGGTTGAAGAGGTTTGTCTGGATCTCTTCCAGGAGCTGCTGGATATGTCCTACCAGGCCTTCGAGCGGGATGCTTTGCTTTTCCTTCGTATCCCTGCGGGCAACTTCCACCACGTTGTTCTCGAGGTCGCGGGCGCCGAGCGCAATGCGTACGGGAACCCCCTTCAGCTCATATTCGGCGAACTTCCAGCCGGGCCGGTTGTTCTCGTTGTCGTCGTATTTCACGCGGATGCCGAGTGCCTTCAGCTGGCCCATCAGCTCCTGCGCTTTCGCGCCGATAGTGGCCTTCTGGTCATCGCCCTTGTAGATGGGCACGATCACCACCTGCAGCGGTGCGATGCGCGGCGGCAACACGAGGCCATCATCGTCGGAATGGGCCATCACGAGCGCACCGATCAGGCGCGTGCTCACGCCCCAGGAGGTTGCCCAAACGTATTCCTGCCGGTTCTCCTTATTCAGGTACTTCACATCGAAAGCCTTGGCAAAATTCTGCCCGAGGAAATGCGAGGTACCGGCCTGCAGGGCTTTGCCATCCTGCATCAGCGCCTCAATGCAATAGGTGTCTTCCGCGCCGGCGAAGCGCTCGCTCGGTGTTTTCACCCCGCGGATGACAGGAAGGGCCATGTAATTCTCCACGAACTCGGAATAAACGCCCAGCATTTTCACGGTTTCTTCCACGGCTTCCTCCGAGGTCGCGTGCGCCGTATGGCCTTCCTGCCAGAGGAATTCAGCCGTACGGAGGAAGAGGCGGGTGCGCATCTCCCAGCGCACTACGTTGGCCCACTGGTTCACCAGGATGGGCAGGTCGCGGTACGACTGGATCCAGTCGCGGTAGGTATTCCAGATGATGGCTTCCGAGGTCGGGCGCACCACCAGTTCTTCTTCGAGTTTTGCTTCGGGGTCCACGATGAGCTTTCCCTTGTTGGCCGGATCCGCCTTCAGGCGATAGTGGGTCACCACGGCACACTCCTTGGCAAAGCCTTCCGCGTTCTTCTCTTCGGCCTCGAACAGGCTCTTGGGAACGAACAGCGGGAAATAAGCATTCTGGTGACCGGTTTCCTTGAACATCCGGTCCAGTTCATCGCGCATGTTCTCCCACAGCGCGTACCCGTACGGCTTGATGACCATGCAGCCGCGCACCGCCGAATAATCGGCCAGCCCGCCCTTGATGATCAGGTCATTGTACCACTGCGAATAATCCTGCTGCCTGGAGGTGATC
>CBHWDR010000005.1:0-17126 GCA_966112575.1 uncultured Chitinophagales bacterium | reverse complement strand
ATACAGCAGTTGGTTCTGGCCTTTACGGGCAAAATTGTAAACGACGTAGGGCGGGAAGTACTCCTTTGCGTTGGAGTTGCGGTTCAGCTTACCGAACTGGAAGCGGGCCACGAGGCCTTTGACCACCTGCGGGCGGAATTCCAGTGATGCATTCAGGCTCAGGCCCTGGGATTTGGACCACTTGTAGTTACCCGAGTTCTCGAGGGCAACCGGATTCCAGGCGCCCGGAGGGTTGATGGCATTATAGTTCACCGGCAGGCCTTTCTGCGTCATGGGCACCCACTGCGGCGTGAGCGCGATCGCGCGGAAGGTCTGGTCATCGGTTTCTTCGCTGGCGCCCTTGAGGGTATGGCGCTCGTCGCGGGAGAAGTCGGAAGAGAACGAGATATTGGCCGTCAGGCTGGGCGTCACTTTCGCGTCCATGCCGGTACGGATGCCGTATTTGTTCAGGCTGATGCCACCGTAGTTGCCGCCCTGGTTGAAATAGCTGCCTCCTGCGAAGAAGGTCACTTTATCCGAGCCACCGCTCACATTGATCGTGTGGCGGTTCTGGCTGGCGGGTTCCCAGAGCTCATCGAACCAGCTCTTATAGGGCTTGGTGGCAAGGAAGTCGAGGTCGGCCTTGGAGAAGCGCTGGTTGGCCTGCGCGTTGTTCAGCTCGTAACCATCATTCAGCATTTTCGCATGCTCGTAAGCCGACATGATGGAAGGCTTCACCGAAGCAGTGGAGGTACCGAAATAGCCCGAGTAGGAGATCCGCGGCTTGCCGGGTTTGCCACGCTTGGTGGTCACCAGCACAACACCCTTGGCACCGGCAGCACCGTAGATGGCAGCCGATGCGTCTTTCAGTACACTGATATTTTCCACGAGCGAGGCATCGAGGTTATCGAAGTCCTGCTTGGTAACGACCAGTCCGTCGATCACGAAGAGCGGATCAGAAGTCGTACCCACGTTCACCTGCGTGCTGCCAAAAGTAGTAGCGCCACGTACGTTGATGGTAGTGGTAGCACCGGGCTTACCCGAAGTGGTGCTCACGCCCACACCCGGAAGCCGGTTCACCAGGGCCTGGCCCAGGTTGGCTACGGGAATGTCTTCTACTTCCGCCGCTTTGATACCGGCTACGGATCCGAGCACATTCACTTTTTTCTTGGTACCATAACCTACGACCACCACTTCATCCATTTTGGAGTTGGAGGGGACGAGGGAGATCGTTACCGGTCCGTTGCCGGCCTTCGCTTCGTACAAGTTGTACCCTACCGAAGTGATGGACAGCACCGACTCGGCGGACGGGATCTTAATCGAAAAATGTCCTTCGGCGTCCGTAGTCGTTTGCGTCGTATTGTTCTTCACTTTTACCGTTGCCCCTTCCACGGGCTTGCCGGTCTCTTTGTCGGTGATCACACCGCTAACGGTGATGTTCTGGGCAAGTGCCATGATGGAGCTGAAGCAAAAAAGCAATAACAGTCGTATTGACTTTCGCAATCGCAGGCAATTCATACAGCGTTTGATTTAAAAAAGTTTTAAGCAGTTGGTTTTATGATCAGTTGATAGATCCTTATTTCGCCTTGGCGCGTTCTTTCAAACGCAGTTCCCAGGCTGCTCGTTCTTTCTGGATATCGTATCCCTCTTTCGACAGGTAATTATTGATCCGGCCCTTGTACTTGCCAAACCAGGCATGCTTCTTATCCGAGGATTCGGCATCCATGGCGATCTCACGGGCTTCAACCAGCCAGGTCATGAGCTGTGCTTTCTGGGGTTCGGTGAGGGAAGGGATCATGTCCACATAGGCATCGTAAGTGACGTTTACGATGTTGTAGGTGAGACCGTCTTTTACTTTCGTGATCTGTTGGGGGGTCAGGGATCGGGAAAGGTCTTTCAGGAAGGAAGTATGGAGGGGAGCGATCTGCTTCGCGGTTTCTTCGTCGATCGACTTGAGGCGTGCTTCCAGCGCCGGCTTATCGGAAGCGAGCTCTTCTTTGCATTTTTTCACCAGCTCATCGCGCCGGGTGTACACATCGTTCAACTGGGCATAGTGCGCGGCGATCCTGGACTGAACCCGGAAAGCCTGGATGGAATCGGTGAGGGAGAGGGTTGCTACGATCTTCTGTGCTCGGGAGTTGATCGTTCGCAGATACGCTTCATCCTTGGACGTCGTTTTCGTCGTGTCCTGCGCATTGGCCAGGGCACAACAGAAAAGAAGGGCGGCAGCGATCGTTGAAACTTTCTTCATGTAGCAATCAATGTTATGCTTCTAATCGTGTTCTAAAATAGACCGATGCAGAAGGCGAACTATCCTGTACTGTCATCCGACAGTTCCGGGAACGTTTGCGTAAAACAGGGTCAAAATCAATGCGCTGGATCCGCGGGAAGGGAGGCTTAAAGATCGCGGAAAGCGGCAGGCGCAGCACTCATTTTCGACAGGCCGCGCTTGTGGGCCGTTAAATGGAAATGAAGCGGCTACCGCAGGCTCAGAAAGCCGTGATCCCGATCGTCGCGGAAGGCAGTTGGGCACTGCTGGCGGTAACGCGGATCGCGCCCCTGCCCTTCGCGCCCAGGATCAACAGGCATTTGCCGTGAAAAGCTTTTCGCCAGCTGGCCTGGAACGGATCGGCGCTTACCGGGTCGCCATTGTCGGTGCCGGCGATAACACCCGGGCCACTGATGGAAAAATCGATGCGCTGATCGGCATCCGGCACCAGGTTACCCGCTGCGTCCACCACTTCCACGGTGATGAAGGCCAACTCCCCTGCTCCCTTCCGGATCGCCTTGCGGTCGGCCCGCAGGCGGATCGAGGCGGGCGCCCCGGCAGTGTGCACGTCCCGGGTGCAGATGATTTTTCCCTGTTTCCGCGAAACGGCTTTCAGCGTACCCGCCTGGAAAGGGACCTTCCAGGAAACATGCAGGACGCTGTCATTCTTCGAACGAAGGCCAAGCGACCGGCCGTTGAGGAAGAGCTCCACTTCATCGGCGTTGTTGTAATACGCCCATACATCAACCGTCTCCCCCTCTTTCCAATTCCAGTGCGGGAAAAGATGCAATACAGGTTTGGTGGTCCATTCGCTTTGATAGAGGTAGTATACATCTTTAGGGAACCCCGCGAGGTCGATGATGCCGTAATAAGAACTGCGTGATGGCCATTGATAGGGAACCGGCTCGCCCAGGAAGTCGAAACCGGACCAGACGAACGTACCGGCCAGGAAAGGATGGCGCTTCACCGCCAGCCAGGCCTGTTCGTGGGTATTGCCCCAATAGGCGAAGGTGTTGTCGTAGGCCGAAACGGTATTACCCGGGTTCCCGCCCTTAAATGCTTTTGAATCGGGTGGCCAGATGCGGAATGAATCCGCCGGAAGGTCGTAATGCCCGCGCGTTTCAAGCGCCGATGCCGCCTCGGTCACCAGGAGCGGCTCGTTGGGAAAGCGCTTCGGAAGTTCGGGATAGTCCTTGATCTTGTAGTTGAAGCCCAATACATCGAGTGCCTTTGATTGGTAGATGAAATTCTTTTCGGGAAGGTTCTCCGTTAGGGCCGAGGTAACCGGCCTGGTGGTGTCGTAGCGGCGAACGATGGTTGCCAGTTCGGTGGCGATCCACGTTCCGGAGGAATCAAATTGTTCGCGGATCTCGTTTCCGATGCTCCACATGATCACCGAAGGATGATTGCGGTCGCGGATGACCATGTCGGCCAGGTCGCGCTCGTGCCATTGTCGGAATTCCTGGGCATAATCGAACTTGTTTTTCTTCTTCTGCCACATATCGAAGGCTTCATCCATGACCAGGAAGCCCATTTCGTCGCAAAGGTCGAGAAAGCCCGGTGCAGGCGGATTGTGCGCCGTACGGATGGCATTGCAGCCCATCTCTTTCAGGATCTGCAGCTGCCTGCGGGCAGCACTGCTGTTGAACGCTGCACCGAGGGCGCCGAAGTCGTGGTGCTGGCAAACGCCGAGGATGCGGGTGGGCTTGCCGTTGAGGTAGAAGCCGGAGGCATCGAAGCGGATGGTGCGGAAACCATGAAGGAGCGTGCGGGTGTCCAGCAACTTTCCTTTATCGAGCAAACGAAGGGTAACGGTATAGAGGTAGGGCCGGTCGGTCGACCAGCGCTGGGGCTTGCTCACCTTTACGATGCCATCAAAGCCATTCGGGCCTTCGGGAATACGCGTTGTAGCCACCAGTTGTTTGCCGGCGTTCCACACGCCCACCTCCAGCGAACGTCCGCTTCCGTTGCCGGCGGCAGCCTGCACCCGAAGCTGGGCCTGCTCGCCATTCACCATTGCGTTCGATAGAAAGATCTCTTCCTCAGCGAGGTGCACGCGGGGACGAATTTCCAGCCATACATCCCGGTAGATGCCCGAGCCCGTGTACCAGCGCGAACTGGGCTGCAGGGAATTGTCAACGCGCACAAGCAGCCGGTTTGTCCCCTTTGCCTTGAGGTGGGGCGTTATCTCGTAGCCAAAGCCGATGTAGCCATTCGGGCGTTTGCCCAGGTAATGCCCATTGATCCATACTTCGGCATTGCGGTAGACACCTTCGAAATGGATATGGCATGCTTTCGAAGCCGGGATCGCAGCGAGTGAAAAATCTTTCGCATACCAGCCGATGCCGGCCGGCAGGGCGCCCTGGTTAAAGGTCGTTGGATGCTTCTCACTGAACGAGCCTTCGATGCTCCAGTCGTGCGGGAGGTCCAGATTTCGCCATTGGCTTATGGAACCGCCTTTCAAAGCACTGCTGTCATCTCCCAACCGGAATTGCCAGCCCTCGTTGAAGCGACTACGCTGGCCAAAGGTGCAGGAGCTGGCAAGGATCAGAAGCGCGAAGAATAGGGTTCGTTTCATCCGGTTTTTTTAATACGTCAATGTCGATTTGCCCAGGTCCTTTGAAGTGGCCACCGCGATGCCCCGGTGTTCTTTCTTGTCCACGGCATTGTAAAAATGATAGACCACGCCCTTCCACTTCACCACGCAGGACTTGTGGGCATAGAGCGCGTCAAAGGGCTCCGAGGATTCGATGAGGTTATCACCGTTCCAGTCGGTCCAGTGAACGAGATCATCCGAAGCCGCGAACCGATTGAACGCGCCCTTGCGGTCCTGCCAGAAAGCACCGAAATAGAACATCACCCAGGTATCGCCGATCTGCTGCAGGTAAGGGTCACCGGTGATGCCAACGGGGTGATGAACCAGGGGCTCCTGCACATAACGCACCCAATGCTTCATATCATTCGATGCCGCCATGCCGATGCGCTCGAACCAGCGGGTCTTCTTGTTGTCGATGGCTGTATCGCCATTCGCATTGTAATACATCAGGTAGCGGTATCCGGTGCGGCGCGCAGGATCTTCGATCACGGTGCTCTTGAACAGCTTCTTGTTCTCCCACCAGCGCACGGCGCTGTCCCTGGCCGTCAGTACCGGCAGGGGCAGCCGCGCCCATTCCTGCGGCTTTGATGGCTTCTTGCGGGTATGCGCCATCCCGATGGAGAGCAGCCCGGCTTCATACCCTTTCTCCCGCCCTCCAAAATAGCTCATCCAGTAAGCGCCTTTCGCTTTCTTCCAGGCGTAGCTCCCCTCCCATTTTGTATCGACAAGAGACGGATAGCCGGCTTTCTGACTCGCATCCCAAAGGAGCGTGTCGGTACTGTGTGCGAGTAGCCGGCCCAGCTTCGTCCAATGCAGCAGGTCTTCGCTTCTGGCCAGCCAGGTCTCGTAGCCCCGACCGTCAAAAACGATGTAGGTCATATACCAATCCGCCCCTTTTCGAAAAACAGTAGGACAATCGATCTTCTGCGTTTCGCTTTCCGGTTTTACTACCAGCCCGAATTTGTAGGGCGTCTTTACTTCTTCATAGATCGCCTGCATGCGCGCCTGGGACACTTCGGTCTGTGCCGATGCAAAAACGGAGATCATCAAACAAAGCAGGAGCAGGCGGTTGGTCATCATCAATATTTTACTAGAAAACGGTACTGGCCGGAGCCGATCCGGAGTTTCATTTCCCCACCTCCCGCGGATCGGATCCGGATATCGGAAGAAGCGACCAGCGGCTTGCCGCTCTCGAATACCCGGGTGTGCTTTCGAATCGGCAGGTAGACCTGCGCCGAACTGTTTGCGGGCACCTCCACGTAAAGTTCAAAACCGTCGTTCGAACGCTTCCATTCAGAAACGATCCTTCCGTAAGGCGAATCATAGCTGGCCGCAGCGCTGGCGACGTCGCCAACCATGCGCGGACGGATCCGGATCGTCTTCCAGCCTATGGAGCCTTCTCCCTGTGCGATGCCGGCAAGTCCCCGGTAGAACCATTCCATCAGGTGGCCCAGCATGAAGTGATTGTTGGAATTGGTCGGGAGCGCTGCCCAGGACTCGGTCAGGGCCGTCGCACCCTTGGCGAGCTGCATGCCATAGCCCGGTATGTCGCTGCGCCGGTTCATTTCGTAGATCACCTCATCGCGACCGGCTTCGTGCAGTACGGCAAGCAGGTAATGATAGCCGATATCGCCGGCCGTAAGCCCTTTCGCACGAACATCACGAGCGATATGGGCAACGATAGCGGCGCGGTGCTGTTGCGGCGCCAGGCCCATATACACGGCCATGGCATTGGCCGTTTGGCTGCCGGTGGCATACTGCTTCGTACGCACCTGGTAGAAGGAATCGTTGAAGGCCCGTTTCACTTCGCCTGCGAGCTTCCGATAATCCTGCGCTTCCTCTTTCCTTCCCAGCAGGCGGGCCACAGCGCTCATGACTTCCAGGTCATGATAGAAGATGGCTGTGCCCGTGACGCCCATGGTGGTCAGCTGAGCCACGCCGGGCGCTTTCGGTCCCAGGTCGTACCAGTCGCCTAGCCCCTGCCGAAGGATCCAGCCGCCGGCTTTTGCTTTTGCCGACAGGTAATCGGTGTAGCGTTTCATCATGGGATAGTGTTCGCGCAGCACCGAGGAATCGCCATACCATTGGTAGAGCATCCAGGGCACAAGCACGGCCGCGCTGCCCCATTCGGGCGAGTCACGGAACATATCGCCGCCCCATTCGAATTGCACAAACTCGGGTGCGATCTCGGGCACCAGGCCGTTTTCCAACTGTGAATACCGCATATCGAGCATCTGCTTCTCGTACAGCGGTTGCAGATCGAAATTATACAGGAGCGAAGGGCCCATGAGGTGGACCTGCTCGAGCCAGCCGAGTTTCTCGCGGTGCGGACAGTCGGTGAGCACCGAGGACATATTGCTCGTGATCGCCCAGCGGATGAGCGAAGCGGTGCGGTCGAACAGGGTGTCGGAGCTGCGGAAGCTGCCGGCCACCGGTGCGCTGTTGGTGGTCACCAATGCCGAGATGCTTTCGATCACCGGCAAGGACGATGGGGTTTCCGAGCGGGGTTGCGCTCCCTTGACCTGCAGGTAGCGGAATCCATAATAGCTGAAGCGGGGCTGGAAGCTTTCCTCACCCTCGCCTTTCAGTATATAGTCGAAATAATAGGGGCCGCCCGAAGCTTTCTGGTTGGCCGAACCATCTTCCTTCAGCAGTTCCGCCGGGATGATCCGCACCGTATCTCCGCGATTGCCGCGGACCCTCAGGTAGGGAATGCCGGAAGTGTTCTGGCCGAAGTCGTACACCGTGCTGCCGTCTTTTAACCGGGTGGTGCTTCTGGCCGACAGCCATTGGGTAATTTTCAGGGGCGCTGCCACCTGTGCATTCAGCCGCGGCGGACCGGAAGTGGCGATTGCGGCCTTCCAATTTGCATCATTATATCCGCTACGGTTCCAACCCTCCTGCTCGCGCCGGGCGTCGTAGTCCTCACCGCCGAAGATGGAGGAGAAAATGATGGGACCAGCAGCGGTTTTCCAGGAGGGATCGCTGATAATATCGGTCTTCGAGCCGTCTTGGTGCTCGATCACCAGCCGGCAGATCATTTTCGGGTAGCCGAAGGCTGTGCGCAGCTTGCGGTAGCGTCCTTTCACCGGCGGCACATAATAGAAGCCGTTGCCCAGCATCACGCCGATCGCATTCCAGCCGGAATCAAGTTGCTTCGTTACATCCAGCGGCACATAGAGCGCCTGCTGGTCGTATTTGGTCCAGCCGGGGTCAAGGAAATGGTCGCCGGATTTCTTGCCGTTGACAAATGCCTCGAAGTGGCCGAGCCCGGAAATATAAAGGGTTGCCCGCCGAACAGGTTTTTCCAGCCGGAATTCCTTGCGGAGCAGGGGCAGGACGTTGCTCCCGCTGTGTTTATCCTTCTGCTGATCGGTGGGCAATATGGTAACGAGGCTGTCGGGAAGTACTTCATACGCGATCCATTGGGCGCCTTTCCAATCCTGCTTGTCCGGGAGGCCCGTTTGCCAATAATGGATCGGGCTCCATGCCGAGGAGTCGCCGCGATCATTCCAGACGCGCACCTTCCAGTAATAGGTCCGGGCCGGCCCGAGCTTTTTCCCGCGGTAGGGAAGATTGACCGAACGTGCATCCGCCACCTTTCCCGAATTCCAGCTGCTCCCTTCATGGCGCATCAGGGCCGTGGTATCCTCTGCAACCAGTACCTGGTACGCTACCTGTCGCACGGAACGCTGGCCGGAGACAAGCCGCCAGCTGAGGCGGGGTTGCGCTTTTTCTATGCCCAGGGGCAAGGAGCGCCCCTCGCAGGACAGATCCGTAACACGGAAGCCCTGTGCGGACAGGCCAAAGGAGAAAAGCAGGAAAAAGAGGGTTATGCAGCGCATGTTGCTAGGTTAATTCCACGGTGGCCTTGATCACGCCGGTCTTCGGATCGAGCCAGGTTGCAAAATGATCTTTTACTTCATCGAATCCCACGCGGTGGGTGATATAATCCGTTGGCTTCACCTTGCCTGCTTTCAGACTTTCGATCACCCATTCAAAATCAGCGCGCAGGGCATTGCGGCTGCTCATGAGGGTCGCTTCGCGTTTGTGGAACTGCGGATGATCGAAGGCGACATCGCCCTTCTGCAGGCCCACCAGCACATACCGCCCGCCATGGGCGAGGTAAGCAAAAGCCTGGTTGATCGCTTTGAGGCTGCCGGTGGCATCGATCACCACGGTGGGCATTTCGCCTGAAGTGAGGCGCGCCAGCTCCGCCACAGCGTCCTGCACCGCCGGGTTGACCAGGTGCTGAATCCCCAGGTGTTCCCTGCAGAATTGGAGGCGCTGCTCGTTGATGTCCATGAGGATGACCTCACCGCCCGCGATCCGTGCCATCTCGGCGATCCCCAGCCCGATCGGGCCGGCGCCCACCACGAGTACGAACTCGCCCGGACGCACACCCGCACGACGCACGCCATGCGCACCGATGGCCAGAGGCTCCACAAGACTGAGCTCATCGAAACCAAGCCCCCCGCCCTTCACCAGGGATGTGATGGGAACCGTAATGTATTCGCAAAAGCCGCCATGGATATGCACGCCGAACACCTGCATGTGCACACAGCAGTTGGGCTGACCGTTGCGGCAGGCAATGCAATGACCGCAGTTAAAATAGGGAATGAAGGTCAGTTGTTCACCCGGGCTGAAATCCGTTTCACCATTCGCTTCCATGAACTCCACGGCCAGCTCGTGGCCAAGAATGCGCGGGTAGTCAAAGAAGGGCTGCGTGCCTTCGAATGCATGGAGGTCGGTGCCGCAGATGCCGACGCGCCGCACGCGCAGCAGGGCATAGCCGGGCTTTACTTCCGGACGTTCGGCTTCTTCGTAATTCAGTTCACCCGGGCAGGTGCAGACCAGTGTCTTCATAATGATTTATTGAACATCGAGCCCATTGATGGCCAGGCCCGATGCCGTATTGGTTTTTAAGATGAGCTGATAGGTACCGGCATTGATCTGCGAACCGGTATTGGTAGTGATATAGTTCGATTTGCCGGGCCGGGAAGCGGTGAACGTGACGCGCTCTTCCTTCATCACCTGTCCCTCCCGGTTAAGAAGCTGCAGCAACCCTTCCTGGGGTGTGTTGTTCGTGCTTTGATAGGCGATGGTCAACGAATACACATCCCCCACGCCTACCTGGAAGGTCCAGGCCAGCTGGTTGCCTTCGGCGGCTTTCTCGAAAAGCACCCGGTCTTTGCCCTCGGCCTGGCCTTTCCGAACACCCGGCCCACTGATCGCGCCCTGTACGGCCTTGTAGCTGGCGACCGCTTTGAGGTCGTATGCGGGTTCGATATCAGTGGCGGGCTGCGCCGCAAGGAACAGGTCGGCAGGAGATATGCTTAATGGAATAATTATTTTTTCTTTGGCTTTAATGCGTTTCCGAAACACCTGGTAGCGGAGGTTGCCATCGGTTTCGATACGACCCAGCCGGTCGAAGCCCTCAAGCCAGTTGGTCGATGCGTTGGCCGTGTCGATGCCAATGAACAACTCAGCGGCTTCATTTACGTTAATGGTGAGCGCACCTTCTTCCGAAGGCGCCAGCCATTCGGCTGCAAATAATTCCGGAGGCAGGGACGTGATCGTAAAGCTTTGTTCCCGCTCGATCCGGTCGCCGATGTCGAGTCAGTAGTGATGTCCTTCTTCTTTCGCTGTTTGCAGGATGGGCAATTTTGACGGGGCCGGCTTTACTTCTCTTCCCCGGGCACTGATCGCAATGGCCGAGATGACCGCCTGCCCCGCCCGGACCCGCGGAAACCGGATCTGCAGCAAGCCGCCTTTCACCAATACATCCAACTGCCTGCGAAGCGCATTGCCATAGCCGGCCTCCTTCACAATATCCAGGTCGCGAATGACCACCTGGCCGTTGACCGCAACATCGAACAAGCGATAGGCCCTTGCGTTGATGCCGCCCCTGCCCCACCAGGGTTCGATGAAATACAATTCCACCCGGTACTGCCCATCCGGAAGCGGGAACTGGTACGAGAGCTCTTCCTTTCCGTAACGGAAGGTCTGGAAGAGCGCATCGTTCACCGTGCGCCCGACCTCGTTGAATACCCGTCTCTGCGAAGCAAAGAACGGATGCAGTCCGGGGAAGCGATCGCTCCAGGAGCTCGAGCCCCATGTTTCCCTTCCACCCCGGGCGCGATCGGCTGCCCAGAGATTGCCTTCATTATCGGTGATGTCGGGGCCGCCGCAGTTGACCCGGTAGATGTATTGGTGGTTCGGCGCTGCCGTCACCGTTTCTTTTTCATTTGCATCCTCATACCCTGTCGGCAATCCGGCGTTGAGGGTCACCAGGTCGGTCTGCACTGCCTTTCCCTTCCGATAACCGATCGCCTTGAGCTGATCCCGTTGGGGGCTGATCTTTTCCCAGGTAAAATGGGTGCCGATGCCTTTGCGCACGCGTACGCCCAGCGGGTACTCATCTCCATTGAACAGGGCCACCGAATCGCAGTTGGAATAAACCACGACCTCATCGATCAGCGGCTTGTTCCATTTCGACAACCAGCCCGACCCGGAGATATAGACCATGGGTTCCTTGTCTGCTCCCACATAATTTGAACGATACATGTAATAGGCATCTGTGGGCTCGCCCCAGGGCGCCAGCAGGCCTTTGTAATTCACTGGACCAACCCGGTCGATCTCGCGCAGCCCTTCCCCACCCTGTACCCGGCCTGGGTTGTCGTGCGAGGAAAAGATCCACTGGAAATGCCCCGCGGCACTGTCCTTCGCTTTTTCACCCAAACGGACTTTCATTTCCATTAGTTGGGCAAATCGTTCTTCGCTATACGGACCATTCTGGCGGAAGCCACCTTCCGAATGCAGGTCCAGGGTTCGCCAGGCGCCGTACTCGCCCACCAGCACCAGTTTTTTCAGGTCCTGGTCGTAGTTCATCGGGTCGCCGCCGTAGGTGCCGGTCCAGTTCTGGGGCACATCCCAATCCGTGCCCGAACCGCCATTGCAGGTCACCACCAGCCGTTGCGATGAAGCCGTGGGATCCAGCTTGCGGATCAGCTCTGTGCATTCCCGGGCAAAGTCTTCGGGCAACTTGCTTTCGTTCTGCAGGCCCCAGAGTACCACAGAAGGACTGTTGCGTCTTTCAAGTACCCATTGCGTCAGCAACTCCTTAAAGTGCGCCCTGAACTCGGGCGTATCGTACCAGACGTGCGCGCTCAGCTGCGTCCACCAAAGCAGTCCCAGGCTGTCCCAGTACTGTTGGTAACGGAGGTTATGCGGATGATGCGCATCGCGAAAAGCATTAAAGCCGGCCGCGCGGATCTGCTGCACCCGCGCCTTGATCTCTTCACTCCCGAAGGCATGTGAACTGCCGAGGTTGTGCTCGTATTCACCGATGCCATTGATGAAAACCGGCTTTCCATTCAGCAGGAATTGCTGCGTCGTCCCCTTCCCGCGTAACCATTTGATGGTGCGGATGCCGAAGGTCGTACGCTCCCGGTCGAGGAGCTTGCCTCCCGTACGCAACTCGGTGACCAGCGTATAGAGATATGGATCCTCGAGGGACCAGAGCCGGGGATTCGCCACCGTAAATTGCACCGCTGCTTCGGCACCCTTCTGCCCGTCCAGGCGCAGGTCGATCGTGCGCCGCGCCACTTCCTTGCCGCTGCGGTCGAGCAGCAGGCAGGTAGCCTGTGCATCGCGACTGGCCGCAGCATCGTTCTGAACACGTATGGCAGCCCGCACCGTCGCTGATCGCGTATTGGCCGTACTGTCGTTCCACACATGAACGCCAAAGGCCGGTACACGCAGGTCGGAGGTGGTGAGGAGGTGGACGGGCCGGAAAATGCCCATCGGCTGCGAGCCTTCGGAGAAGCCGCGTTCTTCGGAGCAGCCACCGCACACCCAGGGCAGGTCTTGTATGCCGGCCGGGTGGTCGGCACGAACGGCAACCAGGTTCTGTCCCGGTCGGAGTGCATCCGTAATATCAATGGTGAAGGTGGTCCTTCCGCCGTAATGCCGGCCTTTGATCGTACCGTTGACCCAAACGGTGGCATAGGAACCTACGCCTTCAAAAAACAGGAAATAACGTTTCCCTTGCTCCTTCGTCTTCACCTCCACATTCCTCCGGTACCAGGCATAGCCATGGCGGTTGCCATGCCGCATGCGCCGATAGCCCTCGTAAGCGTCCCAGTTGTGCGGAACGGCCACCTGCTTCCATCCTTTTACCGGATATGCTGCCTGCTCGAATCCTTCGTAGGCAGTTTTATCGCTGTCGTGGGCTACCGTGTACCAGCCTTCTTCCAACAGCTGGTCGCTACGCTGGGCCTGCGCCAGGAGGGCAAAAAACAGGAAGCAGCAAGAAAGCATGCAACGAAAAGAA
The DNA here is from genome assembly GCA_966112575.1 of uncultured Chitinophagales bacterium. GTDB lineage: Bacteria > Bacteroidota > Bacteroidia > Chitinophagales > Chitinophagaceae > Flavisolibacter. The sequence goes on along the minus strand of CBHWDR010000005.1, from coordinate 3,947 downwards.
TGGGTCGATATCCTGCGTGCTGTTTTGATCATGGGTGAAATAGCGAGCCGTTGAATGAATAGATTTTTCCTTTCTGTGTTGGTACCTTGATCTCCTTTCCGCGGAAACGCAGGCGCAACGGCTTGCCCGCAAGCGAGCGAACCCGGATGGTTTTCGGCTGCCCGTTCTGCCAGTCCATGTCCACGACAAAACCACCGCGTGCGCAGATCCCTTTCACCGATCCATCGGCGAGTGCCTGCGGCAAGGCCGGCAGCAGGTCGATATAATCGGTATGGCTTTGCAGGATCATTTCACCGATGCCGGCAGCGCCACCGAAATTTCCATCGATCTGGAAGGGCGGATGCGCATCGAAAAGATTGTGATACGAACCGGCCCCGCCTTTCTCGGCCGGGCTCAGGAGCATCTGAATCAGCTTGTAGGTATGTTCGCCATCCCGGAACCGGGCCCAGAGGTTGATCTTCCAACCCAGGCTCCATCCGGTGGCTGCATCGCCGCGATAGAGCAGCGACTGCCGGGCGGCCTTCATCATCGTTTCGCTCGTATCCCAGTTGATCTCGTTGCCCGGGTACACACCCCAGAGGTGCGACACGTGCCGGTGGCGGCTCGCCGTATCGTCCTTGTCCTCCATCCACTCCTGCAGCTGACCATATCGGCCGACCCGGTTGGGCGCCAGGCGGGACAGCAGCGATGCCAGTTCTTTCCGGAAGTTTTCGTCCGTATGCAGCAAGTTTGCCGCATCGATCACCGAGGCAAAGAGCTCGCGGATGATCTGGTGATCCATGGTCGGCCCCATCACCAGACCACCTTGTTCGGGCGAATTGGACGGACCGCTGACCAGATAGCCCGTACGGGGATCGGCTACAAGATAGGCCTGGTAAAACCGGGCGGCTTCCTTCATCAGGGGATAGGCTTTGCGGCGCAGGAATTCCAGGTCCTGCGTGAAGAGATAATGTTCCCAGAGGTGGCGGCTCAGCCATCCCGAACCGCCCACCCAGATACCATGATTGGCGGCATTGATCGGCGATGTGCCTCTCCAAAGGTCCGTATTGTGATGGACCACCCAGCCTGGGGCGTTGTAATACTCCCGGGCCGTGACCTTTCCCCGCTCCGCCAGCTCGCCGATCATCTCGAAAAGCGGCTCGTGCATGGGAGAAAGATTAAATAATTCCGCAGGCCAATAATTCATCTCAGCGTTGATATTGGTCGTGTACTTGCTGCCCCAGGGTGGCGAGAGCAACTCGTTCCAGATTCCCTGCAGGTTGGCCGGACGGGTACCCGGCCTGGAGGAAGCGATCAGCAGGTAGCGGCCGTACTGCGCATAGAGCGCCACAAAGGACGGGTCGTTGCTTTTCGCAAAGGCTGCGATCCGCTCATCGGTAGGCAGCTGGACGTATGCCGTTCCCGGAAAACGCAGGGAGAAGCGATCGAAATAGGAACGGTATTCTTTCAGATGCGCGGCGCGGACCGTTGGCTCCGACCTGCCCGAGATCTTCTGGAGCATGGCCCTGGTCAGCAGGGCCGGATCGGCGGAGACGTCTGCGTAATTCCGGAAGTTGGTGGCGGCCAGCAGGTAAAGCGTGACCTCGTCGGCATTCTGCACCAGGAACTCATTGCCCCGGACCGAAACGCTTCCATTCCTTGGCACAATGCGCAGGAGGCAACGTCCGCGCAGGGCACCATTGCGCACCGCGAGGTCGAGGCCCGCTGTGCGAGCATCGATGGAAACAGGTTGGTTGCTGCTGTGCGGCGTGCTGAGCGCTCCGCCAAAGTTCAATGAGGTGGGTTTGTCGGCTTTAAGATGAATGACGATAGCATTGTCGGGCGCACTCGCATAAACTTCGCGCGTATAGCGAATGCCATCCTGCACATAGCTCGTGGTTGCGATCGCCGTGCGCAGGTCGAGCTCCCTGCGGTAAGCGGTGACCGGCCGGTTATCGAATAAAAGCTTCAGGTTGCCGAATGGCTGGTAATCGGCCTGGTACCGCGCAACGGCCGGTGGCTTTGTATCCACTACCTGCATTTTCCAGTTTCCGCTCAGCGAGATCTTCTCGCTTTCCCGACCCGCAGGATAGAGACCGATCGCTCTCGATGCGTCCTTATATCCCAGGATCCCGCCCTTGTCGGTATAATTCAGCACCTGAACGGCAATGCTGTTCGTGCCTGGCCGCAACACACCGGCGGGCACCACGTATTTCCTTCCGTCATTCGACTCCTGGGTACCGATCAGCACCCCGTTGATATAGGTGAAATCCTGGTTGCCCACGCGGTTCAGGTCCAGCACCCAGTTCTTCATTACTCCTTCGGCCGGCATCTGAAAACTGGTCCGGAACCATACCGCTCCATCCATGCCTTCCAGGCCTTGCGCTTCCCAGCCTTCATAAGAGGGAACGCTCCAGTCTTTCCAGGACCGGTCGTCGTAAGTTGCGGCGGCGAATGAGGTGTCGCGGCGCATGCGGGCCGTCCATTCCGCCCGCTGGCCTTCGTTGCTTTTCAGGCCCATGAATTCTTTTTCAGCCAGTTGTTCGGCCTCCTTCTGCCTACCCAGGAAGAGCAGGCTGCGCAGCTCATTCAAATGTTGATGCGCGCCGGCACGATCATAGGATCGCGGCTCGCCGGTCCAAAGAGTTTCCTCGTTAAACTGGATCAGCTCCGTTGCTGTTCCTCCATAAACCATGGCACCCAGCCGGCCATTCCCCACGGGGAGCGCATCCGTCCACTTCTTTGCCGGCTCGCGGTACCAGAGCCGCAGGTCCTCGTTCTGCGCGAACAGGCACTGGAAAGAGAACAGGAGTATCAGTAGCGGGATCCGTTTCATGCTTATCGTCGGATCGCATCTTCGGCGATCGTATTTTCTTTAATAAACTCTGCTACACCGGCAGCCAGGAAATTATTCGACAGTTGAATGTTGCGGGTCTGCGCACCTATCAGCATCAGGAAGGCCGGCAGCTCCTCGATCCGGCAGCCCACGAACCGGGCGTTCTGTACATTGGTCAGGGTGATCGCGGCTGGCGCCTTGTCCGATGAGCGCACTTCTGATTGCAGAAGAGCCAGGCCGTTCACGTTTTCCGCAACAAAGGGTGTTGCTGATTTGCTGATCAGCTGAACACCGCTGAAGAGGATATCCTTTGCTTCTTTGGCAGTAATGCCTTTGTCGGTCCGGAACTGGATGTCGGTAAAGCGGATGCCTTCAACGGGCTGCTCCGCCAGGCCATTGATGAAAACAGCTTCGTTGCCGTCGGCCGTAATGCCATTGAAGTGGATGTTGCGGAAAGCGGGCGTTCGCTCCGATACCGGCTCTGGCTGGGTCTTCGCATATTGCATGTCCAGTACGATAGCCTGTTGCCGGATGTTGTGCATCACTACGTTGCTCACGCGAATATCTTCCACCACGCCGCCACGCCCGCGGGCGGTCTTGATACGGATCCCTCGGTCTGTGCCGTCGAAGATGCAATTGGAGATGGAAATACGTCGAACACCACCGCTCATCTCGCTGCCGATCACTACGCCGCCGTGTCCGGAGAGCATGGTGCAGTTCGTGATCGTGTAATCTTCCGCCGGCGCCGCCTTGGTGCGACCCGGGATATCTTTTCCGGATTTGATCGTAATGCAGTCATCGCCCACGCTGATATGGCAATTGGCGATGCGCACATAGCGGCAGCTCTCCGGGTTGATGCCATCGGTGTTGGGCGAATGCGGATTGTTGATCGTCACGCCATCGATCGTCACGTTCTCGCAGAACTCCGGGTTGACGGTCCAGAAAGGTGAGTTGATGATGGTGATGCCTTCTATGCGCACGTTGCGGCAATACATGGGCTGGATAAAGGGCGGACGCAAAAAGCCCCGCTTCATCTGGAAGGGTTCATCGGGCAGGAGGATGTTCTTATTGAGCGAATCGAAATGTACTTGCCATTTGCTGCGGGGCTGATCGGCTTTGTAGCCTTCCACGA
>CBHWDR010000004.1:0-17591 GCA_966112575.1 uncultured Chitinophagales bacterium | reverse complement strand
GCCATGTTTCGACTACCGGCTCATCGATGCTAGCGCTACGTTCTATGACTTGCCATTTCCCGCCTACGAAACCCATGACAAAAACCGATACTACCGGCAGCCGGTTTTTCAGCTCCCTTTTCAGGCCATCTTCTCCAAGCAGATCAATCTTGGCCGCAATGGAAACAGGGGTCCGGTAATCCAATTCGAAAGCCTGGCGCAAATATCCATTCGCGTACTGGATGGCCTGGCGTCGGTTCTCGATAGGGTCATAGCTGTAAAAAACCTTTTCCATTTGCTCCCTGATTCCAAGCAGCGTTTTTAATACCGGATCCTCGATCGGCGGGCACGGTTCAGCGCTGTTCAGCACTTGCTTTTTCAGTTCCTCCAACTCGAGGCCCAACTCCTTGCATTGGACGGCCAGGCGGATCATATTCAGTTCGGTGAGGTCAAGGGATAACCTTAGGATGCACACTTTGTATTTCATGATTCCATTTTGATGTGATCGTAATCAGGTACCGGGAAGCCGGCCGCCTGCCATTGCTCGAGAAATTGAGGGAACGTCTTCACGATCCAGTAAATGCCGCCGCTGCGCTCAATGCGCTCTTGCTCCCGGATCTGCGCTTCGCTCTGCCGGTCGCGTCCGATCTTGGTTTCAATGCTCAGCGATCGCCCCTGGTAAGTGCCGCGGATATCGGCAATTCCTTTCCGGGTGTTGGATTTGCTCCATTTTATCACTCCGCCCATCTGCCGGGGCGTGCCGGTGCTATTGATCCTTGAAGCCTCCCCCATCCCATCCGGAAGGTGATTAATGAAGTCTTCCACGGCTTTTGTCAGCCCGTTTGCGGTTTTGTCCGTGTACGGGTTCACTTTCATTTGATAGCCGCCGGAGAGGTCAAAAAACCCGGGCGCTGTCCTTCGAATGTGTTCGAGCTTCATGCGCTTCAGGAGCGCTTTCCACTTTTTGTCTTCCATCAGAAATAGATTATCTGTCCGTATTTATCGATCATGTAATCCCGAACGGTGGGCTGAACGTGTGGCAACATGCCCATGATCAGCATATCGAGGTAATCTGGTGAGCGCTGCAGGGCCTCTTTCATCTTCTCTTTCTTGATGATCCGTTTTTTCTTTTCATCAGAATCCACGGAATCGGCTTTCAGGACGGCCAGCTCTTCAATGATTCGGGTTTTTTGCTCATGCGTGGCGCCGATGATCTGCATTTCCCGCCGGTTGATCTTCTCGGCCAGCTTGTAGGCGCATTCGCTTTTCAGGTTAGCGAACTCCTCACCATTGACTGCCCGTGCACCGCCGTGAAACTCCTTGATGCCGTTCAGGTAACTTTCGAGATAGGAACCCATGCCATCGGAATCCACGATCACTTTGTCCTTGCTCACCCCTTCCTGCTTCATCAGGTCCCGCAAATCCTCCTCAATCGATTTGCCGGTGGATTTCTCCTGGTCAAGGGCAATCCGGACGCGCAGCCCATTCCATGCACCGGCGATGAACCTGTCGCGGCCTTGCATGGCCAGATCGGCGCTGATCGCCTTCTCCCCATCCTTTACATGCCCATTCGTGAACAGGTCCAGGATCGCATTGTATTCGCATAGGAGCGTTGGATCATCATCGTAATCGAAATTCCCATCCAACAGGCGCGCGCGCCTTACAGGGTCCGTGATGGACTTCAGGGCGTGTTCATAGCCGGATTCAACGTGCGGATTATCGTAAAGCAGCGATTTCAGGAATTTTTGATGCGGCCCGAGGCTGCCATCCATGGCCGGCCGGTAGAAATAGGTATAGATCCAGTTTCGTTTCGGGTTACAGGTCAGGTAAAGCTTTCTCAGGATGCCGTACTGATCGTTATTGTGCCGGCCGATCCGGCTCTTCAGCGTGTCGAATGCCGCGAAATGAACCTCCCCGGCTTCCTCAATCCAGCCGCCGGTATATTCTACCGATCCGTACCGCTCAAAAAGCGGATCCGAGGGCAGAAACTTCAGATCAAGCATGTCAATCCGGGAACCGTTCCGGAATTGTATGAAGTGATCCTGACCGTTGTACGTGAAATGTTTCCCGACTTCGATGCCATAAAGCCGGCAGACCTTGAAAAACGTGATCAGCGTTGATTCACGCAAGCGCTTCAACTCTTCCCGGCCGATAAACCACCGGGTATCGGGAAATATCAGGCACATGAAGGCCAGCCAGGCGCAACCGGTCCATGATTTCGCACCACCGGCCGCCCCGCCGAACATCAGTTCCACGGTTTCGCCATCGGTGAGCAGTTCCAGGGCTTCGCGTTGCTTTACGTGCTCCCTTCCATTCACCACGGTGATGAAATCGAACAGCCGGCGCCGGAACAGCTCCTGTGCTATGGTTAGCGCTTTACTTTCCACCGGTCAGCTTCTTTTCGAGTTCCGCATAGAGTTTCAGCTCTTCATCGGTGAATCCCGAGAAATCACGTTCCGGCTGATCCTTGATTTCGCGCTCTTGCTTATCCACGAGCCCAAGGTCCCGGCTGATGATATTAGCGTTTAACAGGCCAGCGGCCGCCCCAGTGAATTTCTGCGTATAGACCACCTGCTCGATTTGCTCGATCACTGACTTGAACTCTTCCCGCTTTTTGTACTCCTGCCAGGTCGGCTGAGACATCTTCAGGAAGAAGAAAAGGCCAGCCAGGGTATAAGCCCGCATCAGGTTGATGTCAATTTTGCCTGCATTGGAGAGACGTTCCTCCGTGAGCGGGTTGTCATCGCACCACTCAAAGTATTTGCACGCCTCTTCCCATAAGATTTCGGGAGAGGAAAAGATTCGATCGCGGCCGTGCGTGCTGCGAAGCTTCCAGAAGCTATTATTTTTTGGTGCTGCCATGGTTATTTCAGTTTGAAGTTTTTGAATGAGTTTTCGATGTTTCTCGATAGCCTTTCGAGCTCTTTCAGAATGATTTCAGTTTGTTCGGGCGTGCGTTCCGTTCGTGGCAGCGGCTTCAGGCCTTTCAGTCCCTTGTAGCACATTTCGAGGGACTGAAAAACCTCTTCGTTCTCGTATCGGCCCCGGTCAAGCGCCTTTTCGATGGAGTAGATCCGGTTCGTCAGTTCGCCGGCGCTCAGTTGCTTGACGGAACTAATCAGGGCCATTTCGTTGGCGCCCCAGGTCACTGAGCTGCCTTCCCATAGCTTCAGCTCCTGCATTTCGCTGTAGCCTTTGCGCTTTTCGCTCTTTACGACCTGGTAACCGATCGAATGCTCGAAAATCACCCCGTCGATGTAGAGCTGCAGGGCGTCCCGGCCCCATGAGGTCTTCGAAATCGTTGAATCGAACAGCAGCCCATAGTGATCCTCCGAAACCGTAGGCACGGCCAGCGGCTTTGTGGCGTCATGCTGCCAGAGGTGCTTAATTCTGCTCCCGTTGTTGTTGATGGTGCGTTTGAACGCTCCCGGGACGATCATATCGCCATCGGAATCCACGTTACCGAATACTGCGAAATACCCCTGAACCCGTCCCTGCGCTTTGTCGATGTCCTTAATCATGATCGCGTCAGGCACCTTGTTTACCATTCCCTTTTGCATCATCCTGTTGTTTTAGATAGTGATTAGATTATGCGCCTGCTTCCAGCGCAGATACATGTGATTCGCGATTTCCGGCACTTCCAGCCGGTCTTTCACGGAGAGGAAACGGTCCATCTGATCAGCCAGGGTTTGCGCCCTCTTTCGGCTGAGTAATGATGGATCGAGTTTCGCGCCTGGCGCTGCAGGCTCACAGACAACAGAGATTTCAAGTAACCGGTGGACCTGGTGAATGGTGCGCGTTCCGAATTCATCTTTCGGGTTCCTACGCTTACCATATTCATAGCCCATGGAAAAGCTATCCAGGGCGCCACGCTCAATCAGACGCTTTACATCGCGCCCGGCCGGCGTATTGAATAGGATGCCTTTCATCCAAAGCCCACATTCCCGGGATTCAAAGGATACGGTATAGCCGATCTGGATATCCTCCCGGTGTTCGAACCAGATCGGTATGTTATGTTCATCTTTCAGGCAGTGATCGAAGGAACCCGGCAGGAACAGGTGCTCATGCTTATTCGGGATCCCGTAATCTGCCACCCGGCCAATGATCAGGTTATCATTCAGCTCCATCCGTGCGAGGTGTTGAACTGATAGTTATAGCTGAGGTAGCGCTCGATCACGTCACTGGTGCGCAGCCAATCCTGCCAGTTGAACACAATCAGCTGGTTATCGATCCAGATCGGGAAGGGCTTGATTTCAGACGGATAAAGCTTGCTGAGGTGCTTCGGGTAGGCTTTGTAGAATGCCACCACCTCTTCGATCTCCGGCTTCACTGCACCCTTATCAATGAGGGTCATCAGCTCTTCCACCCGCTTAGGCAGGTTGTTCCGGTCGAACCGGACCACCACATCACCCCACCGGATCAGTAGCACCTCGATCCCGTACCGCACCCGGTAGAAGTCTTTCACCTCTTCCAGGTCATTACTGAAATCCCGTAGGGTTTCGAACGGCACCAGATCAACCGCGTGGAATTGCACCGCGTTCACGATGTCCCGCATTGCTGAGCGTGCCTTCATCCAGAACCCGCCGCAATAGTTGGTGTACTTCTCGAGGCTCGGGTCATTGGCCCGCTTAACGATATCGATTTGAGCGTTCGTCGGCATGTCGTCTGCCGGCACTCTTGCCTTGATTGCCTGGTTGTTCTTGGCCTTCAGGCCTTGGAGTAGTTTATTCATTGCTATACATTGCTTTTTTGCTTTTTACGAATAGTTGCGCAGTCAGTGAGTGGAGCAGGATCTGATCACCTGCCCGGCATGTCAACTCACCGTAAAGGGATCGCCAATCTGCCAGGGCAACCACCGGAATCGAAGCCATAACGGCCCCGAATTGCCCCCCTTTTTGCTCCCCTTGCCACCTGCTTTTATCTATTCTACTGATTGCCAACTGATTATATTTTTTTTGCTAGTCCTGTTGAGACTTGAACCCGACCCCCTCCCCCTGTTTGATCCGGCTGCCAAGCCTCTGCTTCAAGTACCATTTGATTATCAAAAAATCATTTTCTCGGTTGCACGGTTGTCAGGGTTGTTCGGTTTTTCCATGGCGGTTTATACGCTATATGTATGCATGTATATACCCTTTACTCCCACATTTAATGAATCAACCTAACAACCTAACAACCTTCGCCCCAATCGCTTTACCAGCAAGGCTTTGCGGGTTGTCACCCTACCTAACAACCACCTGACAACCCAACACCCGATTTCGTCAAATCCATCACATAGAATCCCCGGACGGCTTGCCCGTTCCGCTTCCTCGCCACTTTCTCAAAGCCCATATTTTTCATCTCCAATCCCAACCGGGTCAGGTTCATTTCCTGCATCGTGTGGCGCTTGATCACAGCTTTTATTTCCGAAGCGGTGTAATAGTCTGCGATCGCCTCTTCCTCACCTTTCGGTTTCCGGAAGTACCGGCTTAGCAGCTCCCTTTCCGGGGAGGTCTGTTCAAAATGCGATGTGTTCGCATTCAGATCCCGTACGTCCTGCGAAGTCAGGCGCCAGTTAAATCCGGATTTGTACAGGTGATAGGCCTCGATCAGCAGGTCCGTTTTATCAACCGAGTTATATGCCTCCTGATCGATACTGAGCACGTTAACCGGGATAATGCGCCGGTTGCCGGTCGGGTCGGAAAGGATCTCGATATCGTTCGTCGTACCGCAAAGCACCGCCAGGCGCTGCAGGTCCACGTTATTCCGGCCGTATGGTTCCCGCAGGGAAAAGGTTTGCTTTGAAAGCAGTTCCTTCAATAGCTTTTCGTCCTTCTTCGACTTCCCGCCCATTTCATCATCACAGATCAGCAGCTTTTGCGTCATCAGGATTTCGTCATCCTTTCCTGCGTCAAGCTTTGATTCTGCATAGTATGAGCTTAATTCCTTTGGGAGCAATCGCCTGAAAAACTCTGTCTTTCCCGATCCCTGGGATCCTGTCAACACGAACATTTGCGGCGAGTGTTCGCCGTAGATGCTGGCGATGATGCTTACCACCCATTTCCGGAAAAAATGCAGCTTGAATTCGGGGAAAAATTCGCTCCCCACCAGACCCGTATCGGAATCGATGGTATTTGCCACGGCTTCGATCGCTCCCTCCGGCCGGCGGCTTTTACTGGCTTCAATCCAATCGATGATCGGATTATAGGTCGGTGTAAAATGTGAGTTTATTGTCCGGTCGAGCAGATCATAGGTCAGTTTCGGGAACTTCTTCTTTGCCTCGATATAGATGGAATTAAAATCCACCTGCTTCATTGGCCGGCCCTTCAGTTCAATGTACCGGGTGATTTCATTGCGCCGGAATGTGTACTGCTCTCGTAGCCATGCCTGCAGCTCTTCAATCTGGCCAAGCTCGTCTTTCTTGGCCTTCTTTGTGCCTGCCGGCCGTTCTTCCTGCCGGCGTTGGCCATATCCAAGATCCGTCAACTGGCGAAATGCCTCCTTTTCGTTCCCGTTGCATTTGAGCACCGCAAAGACGCCGGTTGGCGTGTAGGGTCGTTCCGTATCAAACGGGGTCGAGGTTGACCACACGCGCAACAGCTTCCGGCTGATCAGTAAATCGCCTGAAATGCCTTGGTCTTTCCCGGGCCGCCGGAAATAGATATGCGTTGAATTCTGTTTCTCCCGCCGCCATCCGGTAGCCTCGAGCATCCCCGCCACCTCTTCGATAGATACACGGGCATTATAGTCATCCCATGGCGTCACCTCATAAGCCGGGCCGCCGACCGATTGATCTTTCGGTGCCCGCGGTGCCTCCATCAACTCATTAAAGGACCGGCAGCAATCGAGTAACAATTCCCGCTCATCGATCGTAATCACCGGGATTTCATTCTTTTGGTAAAAGCAGTAGCCCGGCGTTGGAAATGCTGCCACATATCCGCCCTCCCCTCTTGTCTCGATCAGCACCCGCACTTTATCCTCCGGCTTCCTTGCTAATTCCTCAGCGGATGCTGGCCGCCTGGCCAGTTTCTGATTACCCTGTATGCATTCACACCGGAAGTAAATATGGAAGCCGCCGGTTGGCGTCTGAGCAATCAGAAGCCGCTTGAACAGTTCCGGGGCCTGTTCTTCGATCATTTGAAAGAGCCGATCAGCGAGATTGCCGGTCAAATCGTACTTCACATCAATATCAATCACCTCGAGATTGCCACTCACCTGGCCGCAGACGATGCCCAGGCCGCCAGCATTTGGATGCTGCAGGTCGGCTGCCAGGTGTTCAGCGGTAGGCGCTGCCTTTTGAGCAGCAGCCCACGGACCGACCGATCGTTTATCCTGCTTGATCACAATAACGGAGAGGCCGTTCTTATGGTAGTGCCCGATTGCTCCGGCAGCTTTTCCGTTTCGGTCAAATGCCGCCATCTCTGGTTTGATATCGCTGGCCTCCATCATTTACCCTTCGTTTCGAGTGATTTAACGACTGCCGGCCAGTTGTACCGCACGCAGGATCCTATACGCACCTCTGGGATTCTACCTTTCTTCGCCCAACGGATCACGGTCGGCTCTGTAACAGCCAAACGCTTGCAGAGTTCCGCGCGGTCGATTACTTCGATGGGATCAGTTACCTCGGCCGCCTTTCCGCTGCCTAGTGCCTCCAGCTTAGAGGAAATCTCCTCCAGCCGGTCCATGATTACTTCGAAAGGGTTGGTCATAAAAAATCCCGGTTACCGCTTTTATTCGGCTTCCGGGATTAAAATTAGATTGCGTATACAGCGACCACCGGTAGTTAACCAGTGGTGTACCGGTGGTTTATTTGGCCTTTCTCATGTTGGATTTAACTTCTTTTAAATCTGAGTCAACTGCAAGCCATGTTTTACGCGATATCTCTTCGCCAAGCTGTAAAGTATCATCCACTAACATTTCAGCTATCTTCTTCAATCTCCCATATTCATTTTTCAAAAACTCCACCGTTCCCCTAGTCCTTGGATCTCGCCCCGACAGCTCACTGAACCTATCACGGAGCTTGTTCGGCAAATTCAGTTTAAAAACTTTGGCCAGTTCATTTTTATTCTCAGATGGCATCCAGTATCGGTCTCCCGTTGCTGTATGTAGGTATCTACAAAACAATGCTGCGCCCTCATAGGTGATATCATTAAGATGGCCAGCCGCTGAACTCTTCGCCTTCCGCTTGTTCTCGGGTTGAATGGTCTCAGAATCTATGCTAACTTGATTTTTATTTGCTGATTTAAGTTCACGAACCTCGCTTATGTTACGAATCTTCGTTCGATCATTTAGAAATTCCTGAAGTGCATTGCCTTGGCCAGTTACGGATTGTTCTTGTAAATTGTTACCCAAATCAATCCAGTGAGTCCTACTATATTCAGTTGCGTCAGGACAAAAAGCCAGAAGTAAATCAGACAATAAGCTAGCAAGGACAGTATCACTAACCCAGATGCTATCGCGGATGTACTTCCCCTGATTGAATACTTCACCGGAGATAATGCGCCAATCGTTTTGATGGATATCAGTGTGATACCTATCAATTACATCGAACATTATACTAAGAAACCCATCCCAATCATAACCAGAGATATTTTGTTCCCTCCTAAAGTATGCAGGCCTGGCCTCCCATGGCATGTCTAGTGCTCCGAGTAGTACTTCTTCCTTATCGAACTTCATACTAAACCGCCTTTAATTTGGTTTCTGCAATATTGCCCCACGCCTTCATCATCACGGTTTTCTTACGTTGCTCGGTGATCTTTACGTAACGTTTGAAGCTCTTGTAATCCTTATGCCCGGTGCACGCCATCACCTCTTCGGCGCTCATGCCGCGCTCGAGCGATAGGGTGGCGAAAGTTTTCCGGCCCGTATGCACGCCGATCAGATCGTATTTCGGATACACCTGCGCTTCCCGCTTCGCACCGCGGAACCGGACTATTTCCACCGGTTCGGTGATCTCTGCTTTCTGGCAAAGCTTCTTCAGGTAGTCATTCATCTTTTGGTTGCTGATGATAGGCAGCGGCCGGTGCTGCTCCCGGTATTTCTCGAGGATGGCGAGGGAGAACGGATTGAGCGGCACGGTGATCGGCTCCCGGGTCTTCTTTACCGTCAGTCGAATTTCGCCTTCCTTGATGTGCTCCCGCTTCAGCTGGCTCATATCGCTGTACCGGAAGCCGGTAGCACATGCGAAACAGAATACATCGCGTACCTGCTCTAGGCACTTGTTTCCGCTTAGATCCATGTCATAAAGTGTCCGAAATTCTTCATCAGTCAGGGCAATCACTTCCAGAGCCTCCCGTTTGATCGTGAAATCCTTGTACCGGATCGGAATATCGATGCCCTGCTTTCGCACGTAGTTCAGGAAGGTTTTCAGCGTGCTCAATTGCTTTGCTGCGGTCGTATTCAGCAGGCCCCTAACGGTTTCACCTTCGATCACCTTGTCTTCGATCAGGTAGCGCTGGAAAGCCTGAAAGAAGGAGTAATCGATCGCATCAAATGCCACCTTCCGACCTGTCTTCGCCTGAAATCCCTGCAGGTGCCCTTTCAGGGATTTGAATACAACCAGGGTGCCCGGCTCCCGGGTTGCTTTGTGGTCTTCGATGTATTGATCGAGCAAGGCGAATACCTTATTGTCTGCCGGCGCTTTCCTGGCCAGCGGTGCGCGTTCGGCGCCCAGCCGCTCCACCACCATTTCAGCGGAATATGCCGCTTTATCCAACTGAAACCGATGCTCGATATCATCGATCATCTTCCGGATGGCCTGCAGCTCCGCGTTCAATTCCTTCACCTCTTTTTCAGTGGGGAGTAAGTCGGGATCCATGGCCGGCAGGGCCTTCTTTGCCGCTTTCTTATCCAGGTAAATAGCACGCTGATTGTCGGCATCCCAATACTCAGGCAGGATCTTTTCGCCGGTGTTGTAGTATTTCCGTTGCCCGCTGATTTGATATATCAAGCGAATCGGCGCCGTGCCGTCTTTCGCCTTCTTCTCCTGGCGGAGTTCGAATCGAATTGTACTCATGTTTGCGCTTTTAACTTCCTCTAAGGTAGGTAATACGTGTAATACAACCAAAGAAAAGGGGAGCAAAAAAGGGAGCAATTTTTAGGCGCATCCGGTTAAGCCCCATTTTGCTTGCTTTTCGGAAAGCCTTGATCTACATGCATTTCAGCGTACTGGCATTGCTTCAGGAATCACAAAATTGCAATGGTTCGAATCCCGCCCTCACCGCAAAGCCCCGATTTTTCGGGGCTTTTGCATTATCCCAAAACAGTACCGCGCAGGTTCCCTGCCTGCGTGACGCAGTCAGGCAGGGAATCCCGCCCTCACCGCAAGAGAAAGCCCTCGTCGATGACGAGGGCTTTCTCTTTTGATACGTTGACAATAGCTTTCAAACCTATTTGGCCGGCCGGGCATTGTAAAACCGGATGAATTCATTGGTCGGGTTATTTACCGCGTCCTGGTCCACCCAGAGGAGAAAGCCACCGGTATCCTTCGAGATATCGAAAACTGCCGTGAAGCCTTTCTGCTTGGCAAAATCGTTCAGGGCATTTCCGATATCCGTCCGGACGGGATCAACCACGGCCTGTTCCCGGCGCTGGTAACGGCTCTTGATATCCTCCCGTTCGAATTGCAGGTCACGCTGCAGTTTTTCCGCTTCTTCCTGCTTCTTGTTCCGGTCGGAACCGGAATAGGTGCGCAGGTCGTCAGACAGCTTACTCAGCCGGCTCTCCTTCGCTTGAAGAGCATCGAGCATAGGCTTGAATTCTGCATTCAAAGCATCCATGACTTTGTTCAGACGGACGATGCCGGATTTCTGATCGTAAAATACCTCGGTATCGACGATCGCGACCCGGTTGTTTTGCGTTCGGGCAATCAGAGCGGAGAACAGAAAAATGCTGGAGAGTACCAGCAGGCGCATTGTTTTCATGACGGTCGTTTTCGTTTTAACTGCCGGGGCAGCGGCCACGAAAATAAAACGAGTGAGCAGGAAATGCCAGCGATTACACGATTATTTACCGGCAGACTTCCAGACCTGCATCAGGAGCTCGGGCTCGTTAGTAGTGATGAAGGGGAATTTGCGCTCGAGCAGCCAGCGCATCTCGCTCTCGGCATTGACCGTCCAGGCGTTGAGGATGATGCCCTGTTGATGCGCCGCATCCACCCAGGAAGGGTTCTTCTGAAAAACGGAGATATGGTAGTCGGCGCCGGTGATGCCATCGGCCTTGAGCTGCTCCATCGTGCGGTCGCCGGTGAGGTACTGGGTGGGCGCGCCCGGCACCAGGGACAGGACCTTCCTCAGCATATCATAGTCGAAGCTGATGTACACGATCCAGGGCGTGGCGTTCAGTTCCTGCACCAGCTGCACCACGCGGGCGGCGATCAGCTGCCCGCGCTCCTTCGTGGCCGAAGGCTTGATCTCGAGCACCAGGCGCGTCTGCCGGTTGCCCTGCATCCCGGTGCGCAGGTAATCGCGCAGGGTCGGCAGCGGCTCTCCATTCGAAAGCGGTGTTGCCCGCAGCTCGGCAAAGCTCGTCTGCTCGATCTCCTTGCCCGCATAGTGCGGATCGTGGTTGACCACCAGCGAATCATCGGCCGTCATCCGCACATCGAACTCGGTTCCCGCACACCCGAGGCGGATGGCTTCCTGGAGGGAGGCGATGGAGTTTTCGGGAAACTGGTGGGCCTTGAAGGCGCCGCGATGCGCAACAACGGGGTTACTGGCGAAGTTCATCGTTCGGCTTTTGGTCGGCGAGCAGGAGGATGCGGCCAGGGCCAGTCCGGCCAGCAGGCAGCAGTGGAGTATCGACTTCATCGAGCGTCAAATTAGCAAATAAGCGGGATTCAAAGACCTACTGCTGCTCCCCTCCGGTAGCCGGGAGCAATACATAGAAGGTTGCACCTTCGCCCGGACGGCCCTGGGCCCAGATGAAGCCCTTGTGGTTCTCCACCACTTTCTGTGCGATGGACAGGCCTACGCCGGTACCGCGGTATTCCGTATTGCCATGAAGGCGGGTGAACATGTTGAAGATGCGCAGGGCATCGTCCTGCGAAAAGCCGATGCCGTTATCCTCCACCGTGATCTGGTAGTACGCGCCTTCGGCTTCCTGCACGAAGCCCGGACGCACATCTTCCACCTGCACCAGCTGCGAACGGATCTCGATCCGCGGTTGCACACCGGGCTTGCCATACTTCAGCGCATTGGTGATCAGGTTCTGGAAGAGCTGCTGCATCTGCCGGCTGTTCGCACGCACCACTGGCAGCTCGCCCACGATGATCTCTGCGCCTTTTTGCTGCACCTCCACTTCGAGGTCTTCGAGCACCAGCTGCAGTTTCCGGTTGAGGTTCACCACTTCAGTATCGGGTACGCCCCGGGTGGCCTGGGAATAAGCCAGCAGGTCTTCGATAAGGGTGCCCATCCGCTGCGAAGCATTCTCGAGGCGTTCGAAAATATGGCGCTGTCCATCCGATAGCTGCATCGCCAGCTCACCCTTGAGCCGGTCGGAGTAAAAATGGATCTTGCGGATCGGCTCTTTCAGGTCGTGCGAAGCCGCATAGGCAAACTCCTCCAGATTGACGTTCGAGCGTCTCAGCTCCTGGTTCTTGCGTTCGAGCTCGAGGGTGCGTTCCAGCACCCGCTGCTGCAGTTCCTGCTCGCTCTGCTCGATACGTTTGCGCGCCATTACCTGGTCGGTCACATCGGTGCCTACTACGATGATGCCGGAGATACTGCCATCCCCTTCGCGGAATGGCTCATAGACGAAATTGAGATAGATCGTTTCGATCCCGGAAGGCCGGGGCAGCAATACGGGCCGCTCGCTGGCGGTGAAGGTTTCGCCTGTTGTGAGCACGCTTTGCAGCAGGGGCTCCAGCCCCTGGTTGCGTGCTTCGCTCAGGCCATCGAAGATCGGCCGGCCGAGGACTACTTCCGGGCCCTTGCCCCAGAGCTCGTACATGCGTTCGTTCGCGATCTCCACCCGGAACTCGGGCCCCCGGAGAATGCTCATCGCCACGGGTGATTGAAGGATGGTGGCGCGCAGGTTCCGTTCGCTCTCCTTGATCTTGCGCCCCGCGAGTACCTGCTGGGTCGTTTCGATACAGGCGCAGAATAGTCCGGCCACCTTGCCCGACTCGTCGCGCACCGGGCTGTAGGAAAACGTGAAATAGGTCTCTTCCACATAGCCATAGCGGTTCATGTAGAGCGGCTGGTCTTCCGACCAGGTCGCCTTTCCGGCGAACACGCTTTTGACCAGCGGACTAAGGTCGTTCCAGATCTCGATCCAGCCTTCCTTGCCCGAGCGGCCCAGCAGGTCGGGGTGCTTCTCACCGGCGATGGGTGAATAGGCGTCATTGTAAATGGTGACGAGATCTTCTCCCCACCAGACGAACATGGGAAACTGCGAGTTGAGGATAATGCTGACGGTCGTGCGTAAGCTCTGCGGCCAACGGTCCGGGCTCCCGAGGATGGTGGAAGACCAGTCTTTAGAACGAATGCGCTCGCCCATTTCGCCACCTCCGGCAAGAAATGAATGCTGCGCAGCTTGGATATACGTCATGAAAGGATCGAGGTCAAGGGTTAGTACGAAGGTAGGGATTGCCATCCGCGCAAAATGGCGACGCGAGCGAGAATTTATTTGGCGGCGCAGGCCGGGGCTGTAACTTAGGGCCGCACACCCTTAGCAAAACATATGGATCTTACCCAGGCGAGCTCCGCCTTGACGGAGTCGTTTTTCGATGAACAGCCCCAGCCTGCATTCTGGATGCTTCCCTTGTGGAACGACCAGAGTCAGGTGATCGATTTTGAATACCGGTATTGCAACCGCGAATTCTACCGGTACACCGGTGTGCGCCCGGAAGCCATCATCGGCCAGCGCGTTTCGTCCAGCCCCATTATTTCCGACCCGGCAGCCCGGGCGAAACTCTTCCAGGAGCTGCTCCGGACCCTGGAAACGGGGGAACGCATGCAGGCCTGGATCAACAATCCCGATCTCCGGAAATATTACAGTTATACCCGGAATAAAGTGGCCGACGGTGTGCTCACCGTGCTGCAGGACCGTACCGAGGAACACCTGATGATGCAACAGCTGGAAGAGCAGAAGCACCTGATGGATAAGATCCTCCTGCATTCCTCCAACGCGATCACCGTGGGCGAAGCCATCCGCGATGCCAGCGGCAGGATCGTTGATTTCCGCACCGTACTGGTGAATGATGCGGCGGTTCGCTTCACCGGTATTTCACGCGACGTCTACCTGGCCCGCACCGGCGGAGAGCTGGATCCCAATTTCCCGGGATCCGATTATTTCCGGCTTTGTGTCCATTGCATGGAAACCGGCGAACCCGCGATCGCGCAGTATTGTCTCGAACCGGGCGGACGGTGGCTCGAAGTAACCGTATCGCGGATGGACGAGCAGCGGCAGATCTATATTTTTACGGATATCACACCGATCAAGCAGGCACAGCTCGAGCAGGCGAGGGCGGCTAGAAAGCTTGAGGAGATCGTCAACCGTACGCAGTCGGGCGTGTTCACGGCCACACCCTTGAAAGACGAGAACGGAACCATCACCGACTTCAGCTTTGTGACCGTGAACCGCGCTTTTGCCCGTTACCGGGCAGCCGATCCGCCGGACCTGGTGGGCACGCCGCTCAGCCAGTGGTTTGCCGAGTACCTGCACAACGGCCTTTTTGCGATCTACCGGCAGACCTACCTCGAGCAGGAACTGCGGCGATTCGATTTCCATTACCAGTCGGATGGCATCGACATCTGGATCGATTTGCTCTGCACCCGCTTCGACGATGAGCTGCTGGTGACGTTCACCGATTACACGCCGATAAAGAACCTTCAGCTTGAATCCGCCTCGCTGGTGGAAGCGCTGCAGCGATCGAATGCCAACCTCGAAGAGTTTGCGCACGCTGCTTCGCATGATCTGCAGGAACCGCTGCGCAAGATCCATTTCTTCACCGAGCGCCTGCGCAACGAGATGAACGGCCGGCTCGACCCGGCGCAGGAAAGTATGTTCGAGCGGATCACGCGCGCCTCCGAACGCATGTCGCTGCTGGTCGACGACCTCCTCACCTATTCACGGCTCAGCCTGACGCCTCCGGAGAAGGAAGCCGTATCGCTGGACGGGAAGCTGCGCGCGATCCTGACCGATCTCGAATTGCAGATCGAGGAAACGGGCGCCAAAGTGGAGTGGGAGCCACTGCCCGTAGTGCAAGGCTACCGCCGGCAGCTGCAGCAGCTTTTTCATAACCTGCTGGCCAACGCCCTCAAATACCGGCGCCCGGACATACCGGTGCAGATCCGCATCGCCACACGCCTGGTGCGGGGCGCCGATTTCCCGCAGCAGGTACCTGCCGATCGTGCCGACGATAGTTTTCACCTGATAGAAGTGCGCGACAACGGAATCGGTTTTGAGCCGCATTATGCGGAACGGATCTTCCAGCTTTTCCAGCGCCTGCATGGCCGCGAGGAATATGCGGGTACCGGCATCGGCCTTTCGATCGCGCGAAGGGTGGTGAGCAATCACCGCGGCTTCCTCTGGGCCGAAGGGGCGCCCGATGCAGGGGCCCGGTTCTTTATCCTCCTACCCGCCTGATCAGCAAGGGATCGAAGTGTAAAAAAAGATTAACAGCCAATCTAAAGAATATGTGTATCTTTGTAGGGTTAGTTTGAGCTTCGCATCAGTATCGCATTAATTATCCTGCTTCTGCATCGTTAGTTAGTCTTCTACTTCTTGCCTCCTCAGATATTTTATCATTTCTTATTTTTTTGAACATGAACATTTATGTTTCCAACTTAAGCTTCAACGTACAGGATGAAGACTTAAAAGAATTCTTTGCTCCTTATGGTGAAGTAACCTCCGCCAAGATCATCACTGATCGCGAGACTGGCCGCTCACGTGGTTTCGGTTTCGTGGAGATGTCGGACGACACAGCTGCCCGCAAGGCAATGGCTGAGCTGAACGACGCTAACGTGGATGGCCGTACCATCAAGGTAACGGAAGCCAAGCCGAAAGAAGATCGCCCTGCGCGCAACTTCAACAACGCAAACAGCTACAACAAGAACCGCTATTAATAGTCCGGTAAGTAGATTGAAAAGCCAGGGGAAACCCTGGCTTTTTGTTTTTTGTAGCTCTGCCTTGATGGGCAGTAGGCAGTAGGCAATAGTGAATAGGCAGTGGTAAATGGACTGCTCTTAATCAAGAGGCGCAGGATATGAATAAGGATCAATGACTATTCTCTCTACTCCTATCTCCGTTCTTTTGTTTCCATTCTCCTGTCTCCTGTCTCCTATCTGCTCCTACTCACTCTCTCCTCCCGAAGCGGCCTTCCGACCCTGGTTGGAGGTACGGCCCGGGTCGCCTTTGCTGCCGGATCCGGAGCCCTGCTTCCGGTCGGAACGCTCGGGGTTGGGCTTCGACTCGTTGCGGTCATTGTTCACGCTCTCGGCATGTCCCTTGCCGGCGTTCTTATTGTTCTTGCTTCGGTTTTGACTGTTGGGCATAATGATCGTTTTTGTAGCTGTCGAAAAAACAATGCCGGTTTAGCTGCCGAGTGAATTTTCCAATCGGGCTCCCCTTGCAGATTCCTCCGCCATTCGCCGCAGGTCCCGCGCTACCTGCCGGAGTTCCTCCATCGTCCGACCCTTCTCGATACAGGCCAGGGCGCCGGCACCCATCAGCTCTTCCCGCTTGGCAGAGGTCACCAGGCTGGTATAGATGACAACGGGAATTTGCTGCCAGGCAGAACTTTTTTTGAGCTGACTAAGGATCTCACGGGCATCCATACCCGGAAGGCCATTGTCGAGCACGATCAGATGCGGGTAGAGCTCGGGACCAAGGTCTCCGAGGTAATGAAGTAAGGAAGGGCCATCGATGAATTTCTTCACCTCGGCTCCCCAGCCGATCTCTACAAAAGCTTCATTGATAAACATGCGGTCATCGGCATCGTCCTCTACAATGAGGATCGAAAAGGGCAAACCATTCTGCATCAGAAATAGCCACCAATAAGCATACCCTTTCCAGCAGCCCCTTCCGCAACAATGGCACGGTTGTTTGAATTCCTTACCCGAACACGGTATCTGTGTGCAAGGAACCAACCGAAATGAAGAAAATCTTATGACCAAGGGACCCATTGTGATCATTGAAGACGACAAGGACGATCAGGAGATCTATGCCGAAGCGATCCGTTCCCTAGCACTGGTGAACGAGATCCGGTTCTTTAATTCACCGGTCGAATTCCTTCCCTACATCAATGAGACGGATGAACAGCCTTTTATCATCCTCTCGGATATCAACATGCCCCAGATGACCGGCCTGGAGTTGAAAAAGCTCATGTGTGACGATCCTTATCTTTCCTCCAAGGGCATCCCCTTCGTTTTTGTTTCCACTTCGGCCACCAAGGCCTCCATCCGCCATGCACATGCCCTGAGCGTACAGGGCTACTTCCAGAAGCCGCAGACCCTGGACGGAATGAAGAAAATGTTCCGGATCCTGTTTGAGTACTGGGAGTTATCCAAACATATCAATAACACCTTCTAGTATTCCACCGAACGGATCATAGAAGAAAAAAAGCCAAGCCATCCTCAGGGATGGCTTGGCTTTTCAATTATTTGTGATTAACGTACCGTGGTGGTCGTATGCCT
>CBHWDR010000003.1:0-18869 GCA_966112575.1 uncultured Chitinophagales bacterium | reverse complement strand
TTGAAAAAATGTATATCCTTCTCATAAATTGAACCTGCAATTCGTTCCAATGATTCAAGTTCAACACGTTGGATCAATTTCTTTGAATTCGATAGGGTTAGGTACGCCATTCTTGATTTTTATATTAGCACGATAAGGCCTATTTAATTAACTGATTCAAATAAAATCTATATCCTTCGTCTGAGCTTTCAATATCTCACAGAATGGATGCTTTGAAATATTCTGAAATCCGATGCCGAAATTGCCACAGAACTCTCTAAACTCTGAAAAATGAGGCAAATCATTCAGCAACTTGGGACGATGTAAAATCGCTCCTCTTCCACTTGCCGTGTACAAATCTCCATCAGACATCACTTGATTTATAATCAGTTTAGCCCAAATAAAATAGCTTTTAGGACTTGGGCCTGTTCCTACAAGGATAAAACACTGGCACCCTCGGGCATCTTGCACCATTGATTTACGTGTGAAAAAACTCAGGTCGTTTCTGACGATCGAATCGAAGGAAATATCTGCCAGATCGCTAACGTCAGTAAATGGGAAATACCCGAATGAATCAGCGTTATTGTATTGAATAAAATATTGCACAGCTTGATGGTTTTAAAAGTCAAAACTGATATGTACTGCAGGTCTAAGGAACTGAAATGAAGATTGAATATGAGCAGGATTAGAATATCATTCAAAGCTATCAACCTTGACGGCTTTCCAGCCCCACTCTTTCTTCTGCTCATTATAACTCACAACCGCCTTCAGGCGCACGTGCTGTCCATTCCCGACACGATGCTTCTGCACAAGTGAGTGATGCACAAATACGTCTTCTACAAAACCGAATGGTTTTCCGGAAGGAACTTTTAATTCTCCCTGAACGTCACGGACCAAACGGGACACTTCTGCGGGCACTTCATTACAAACAGAAGCGGAATAAGCCCTATAAAAATTTCCCTGATCGATTTGGGAAGCGAAACGTACTGCCAATACATCGCCTGGATGTACAGATTTCAGCAATCGGTCGTATTTGAAAAAGCCAAGCTTGCGATCAGTAGCGATAAAATTGGCAATCTTTTTTTCCGGATTCACGAAGTCCACCACTACATACTCCTCAGGTACGTCGGAAAAGAGGATCGCGTCGGCAAGAGAAAGGTGCTTTTCATAAAAGGCTCTATTCGTTACAAGATCCCTCGCAGTTGAATACCACCCGGCCTTTGTCCAGCTAAGCACATCGCCTGGAACATTCCAACTGTTCTGGGTCCGAACTTTCATAATGCGCTCTATTTCCGTCTTGGCTTCGGAATACATTTGCTGGTCAACCAACCAGGACGCCAGCTTTTGGCGGATTTTGATCAGGAAATCATCGCTGGCATGGCAACTGAGCGCCTGGCAATAGCAGGCCACTTGCCGTTCCTTATCACCAGAAAATGCGTCGGCCAGCACATCCCATACCCAGAATTCGGTCCGTTTCTTTCGGGCAAAGGGCAATAAAGCAGCAAGGGCATTCGCATCCCCGCCCATTTCGAGGAGCAATTTGGCCTTGTAATAAGGTGGATATTGATAGCTTGGATAATCGTCGATCAACTTTTCGAGCCGTTCAATGAACCGTTCCAAAGCAGCGCGATCGCGGGCATTTCCCTGCGCCAGTAGGGCCTTGGCGTATGCATTGTGCGCCTGCTCGACAGTGGAAATCACTTCCCGTCCATTCGGAAGCTTGTCTTTTACGTAATCTTCCGCACGGAAATGGTCGAAGCCCCACCAGTCGCATAAGCCAATGTATTCTGGTTGATCTTTGAACGCTTTATGTAAGGCTTTAAAAAGGAAGCTGTAAGCTTCCGAAGGTTTCGTGTAGAAAAAGCTTTTGGCCAATTCAAACAAAGCGAGGTACGCTGGTTTATGTAGACCATCCTCCTTCGCTGTAGCAAATAAGGCCTTGCCAATTACCCAGGCAAGCTGGTCGAAAAGCATCTTTTCATCTTCGGCCAAATTCAAGCTCACTAGTTCTTCGAGATAATGTCTCAGCTTCTCTAAGTCCAAGGCCGCGCCAGCTTGTTTGGCACAGGTGTACAACACCCATCCCATGTCCCGCTTTGCCCAAACATTCTCGGGCTCGGCCACCAAACGTTCCCTTCCCTTTGTATATGCCTCTTCTAGCCGACCTTCCTTCCTCAAGCGTGACACTTTACTAGGCCCGTATGTTGGCACAGTCAGATTATTGTCTCGCAAAAAATCAAGTAAGCTGATTACCGGCTGATTGGCTGGATTGGTACTCATGGTTCCGCAGGTTTTCTATAATGGAAGAAATATCATTCAACAGAGAGGTACTGGTGCAGAAGCGATGAACAGGCACCGCGTTTCCAAAGAAGCCCTTGCCGTCATACACAAAATCGACGACAGCCTTCTCCATTCCACGCATGAAATGATACCGCTCATGGTAGTTCTGGTGATCAAGCGCTTCTACCGCTATTTGATGGCTTGAAAGCTCTGTGGAAAGGTCCTGATAAAGCTGGGCTAAGAAAGGCAGCTTTTCCTCGAGTTCGAGGTCAAACTCGATTTTTGGCAAGATCGTCTCGCTTGTGTTGCGTTGCACCACTACCTTAGGAGCCGTCTTGAGTGCCTCCATACCTTCTTCAAACAAACGCTCCGAATTGGTGTGAGCCGGCAACTTTCTATACGTTCCGTTGAATCGATGCTGCCCATTGAAATAGGTTTGAAAGCCGGCTTTTTCGCCTTCCCGTGCGCACAGGTACCATACCTCGTATCCGCTCTTCCGCCAACCAATAAGGTCAATATACTTTTTTCGTAATGCAAACCATATTTGGATAAAGTGGTCTTGTATCGCCAAATGCTCATTAAAAAGGCCATACCGCTCCAAGGCACCTGCGAGCTCTCCGTCGACCACCACTTCCTCTGGCTGGAGCGCCTGTCCGCCAAGCTGCATTAAACTCTGTTCCTCTTGGGATAGGACCAGCGCCATGTTGCTGTATGGGCTAATTAAGGGAGGGTTGACTGTATAGAGATCGACGGAAGCCCTGGTAACCGCCGTGTAGGCCCAACGAAAAAAGCCCTCATTGTTTTTCCCTTCTCTCCGTTGGAAGCTCGTACGGAAGTCGAAGTTGGCTGCCGTATCGTTGTCCCAAGCAATAAAAACATGGTCCCATTCTCCTCCCTGCGCCTTGTGACAGGTCACCGCATACCCGAACTTTAGAAGCAAGCAATTGAACAGCTCGTCCTGGATCAGCGCTTCTTTGAATTCCTGGGTTCTAGGTTTTAGATTAGGGTGGCGGTTTTTAAAAGCGACGTATAAGGCCTGCGTTTCCTCGGGCGACAAGTTGTTATCGCCGCACAGATAGTTCTCCAGCATGTATCCTGATACCAGTTTCGAATCCGTGGCACCAACTGACAGGTTCAACGTCACTTTCCGCCAGGCAAGCGTTACCTGCGAAACTTCACCTTTTTTCAGACGACTGTAGAAGCGCCGTTCATGATCCCCTTCCGGTAATTATTCCCGCCTGAAATAACGATGTCCCCCTTTTGCAGCACCGCATCGCGGTTACCAAATCGTCTCTCCCGTACATCCTGGTTCAACTCCAGGCAGGTCTTGTTCTTGGAAGCCACGATGATCTTATTTGCGGGGATCTCGCCATATCCAGCCAAAAACGCGTCGGGGTCCAACACATGGATGTCCTGATGATTGTTGATCAGCGAGAAGCTGTTATAATAGCCGGAAGTAATGCTCTTCCTGATGGTTGAGGCGGCGGCAAGCAGGCCACCGGTACCTTTCTGGCGGCGAACTTCCCTAAGCTCTGCCTCCATTATCTTCAAACGAAACTTTTCATTCAAGTACTCCTTGTCAAAAGCACGCGATCGGGAATCTCCCACTGGTGGCAGCTGGCAAGGGTCGCCTACAAAAATAATCTGTGTCTTAGCATTCGGCCGTGCCACGCCGGTATACTCAATCAAATCGCTCAACAGATGACCCGATCCGAACCGGAAGAACTCTCCTTCCTGTTTTGTATCGGAAAGCATTGAAGCCTCATCTACAATGAAGACCTCATTGTTCAAATCGGCATTATTGCGCAGCTTGTAATAGTACAGAAAGGATTTTCCGCCTTCGACCGACTCATCCTCCACCTCCACCAGCTCATCGTAAGAGTAGATACTCTTATGTACGGTGACCGCCTGAGCACCTGTACGCTCCTGCAGCACTTTGGCCGCCCGTCCTGTAGGTGCCATAAGAATTGGGGATCGGCCGACACTTTGAAGAAAAGAAACAATTCCCTGGAGAATGGTTGTTTTCCCTGTACCAGCGTAGCCTTTCAAAAGAAATACCTTGGCATCATAATTACCTAAAAAGTCAGACAGCTTGCTCAAAGCATCTCTCTGACTTTCTGTTAACTCAACGTATGGAAAAAAATCGGAATTCATGCCCATCTATAATGCGTTTAACCACGCAACTTTTCCTTTAACTGTAGAAGAACGGGGTTGTCAGCCAAGGTACCGCCTGCTGCTTTTTTGACAACAACTTCAGTACGTAGACCGTTATCGTTTATAGTTGTTACAAATTCTTCAAGAAAACCTAAGAATCGCAAGTAGTAACGATCAGATGCTGGAATTACTTCTTCTAGTATCTTATACTGATAGTGAGACCTCTGTACACCTCTGTGGTTCATATTCCGAACTTGATACAGGTAATTTCCTATTGTAAAAAACCGTTCGAAAACATCTGTTGACCACAATAATTCGCAATCAAAACAATAGATATAAATTACTGCCCTAAGTTTGTCAGTAAAATACCATTGACCAACTGCTCTGGAACGATCTCCTGCACCGTGCGGTAGATGTGGATGCCGTAGTCGGGCGGGAGGTCCGCCTTCACCTCGTACGAGAACTCAAACCGCATCCGGCCTCCACAGAGGTCGAGGTAGTGGCGGATGGCCGCTTCCAGCCCCTTCGCACTGTGGATGGTCAGGATGCGCACCGCTTCCAGCCCCTTGCGGGTAAGAATGCCGGGCGTGAGGTTTACGGCGATCGCCCGTAGCCGCCCGGTGAGGGCTTCCAGCTGGGCATCGGCCCGGGCATGGAATTCGGCATGTTCCCCGCTCTCCTCAAAGAGGCTGTTCAGCTCCATGCGCGTGGTGGTGAGGATGGGCCCCAGCTCGTCGTGGATGTCGCGGGCGATGCGGCTCCGCTCCCCTTCGAGCAGTGAGGTCTCGTCGAGCAGGTACTGCCGCTGGAGGGCCAGCCGCTTCCGTTGCTGGGCCACCAGGTAGGCGGCAAAATACAGGAGCAGCAGCCCCACCACCCCGGCGGTGATCAGGAGCGCAGTAAGTAGCGGCGTCGCAGCGGTATCCATATGATAGCAGTTGAAAAGACGAGGTTGGAAAGCGCATTCACCACGGCCCAAACGCTCTTTGTAAGGCCGAGAAAGGCGGCATCGGCCTGCAGGCCATAGAGCCCGAAAAGGGCGATCAGCAGGCCATAGACGGCACCGGCCAAGAGGCCCAGCCCAGCCAACATCACGGGGTGCCGGTAGAGGGGCGTACCCAGCTCAAAAGCCACGCGGCTGAGCAGGTGCACGAGGCAGATGAGCAGCAGCACCGAAGCACCGATGGTAAAGAAGGGCAGGGGACCGGAAAACTTGCGCAAGGCAAATTCCGCGAACCAAAGGGCGGCCATCTCTGCAAAGAGGGCGTGGTAGGTTTCGGTGAGCTTGCGAAAGAGTCCCCAGCGCCGGAACTGTACGAGCAAGAGCGGTATTTCCAGCAACGCATAGATCGCATTCACTAAATTCAGCGCATCGGCCTGCCCTTTCAGCAGGAGTTGCATGCCCACCTGGCTGAGCCGGAGCAGCAACAGGCAGAGGAAGGGATAATAGGCGCCATCCACCCGGCGAAAGCGGATCACCGCCAGCAGGGCCGGCAGGCCGATCGAGAGTTGAAGAGCGAAAATCAGGTTGGAAGACATGTAGATTCGTTTTTTAAATTAAGAAATTCATGCATGATTCCCACACCGGTCGGCTGCGGAATTTCTCAGGGAGTAAAATTCCGGAGCGCCGGGTGGCGGGACAATCCCATTTCCGGAGTCGGGGCACCCGGAAACCGGAGGTGGGCTGTTTTCGGGAAACCGGTGTAGCGAACTACCAGAACCGGCATTGCTGGGGAAGAGTCATCGATGGAATTTCGGGCAGCCATTGTCTATGAACCCGATTCCTCCCCGCATGGTGATCTTTTCGAAGGATGTGCGCAACATCATCGGGCTTACCGAGCGCACCGCCCAGCGCCTGCTCCACCGGATCCGCCAGGCCTATGGCAAACCGCCGGGCAGCTATGTCAGCATCGACGAGTTCTGCCAGTACACCGGCCTGCAACGAGAGGCCGTAGCTCTTTACTTGGTTTGACCCTTTACGTGAAAGGTATAGCGCGCCTCGATCCAGGCCTGGATGCCGGTGCGCGAGCGGATGTTTCCCGTCACTTCTTTCCGGATGATCCGCTCCAGGCGCTGGTACCGTGCCAGCGGGTAGCCGGTCCAGCCCCAGTCTTCCGCCAGGTCCTGGATAAAATAGAGGAGCTCATACCGTTCCCGCCGGTTGAGCAACACTGCTTCGGCGCCCCTGCGGACCCTCGCCGCATCATCGCCTTCCGAAGCCGTATCATGATAGTCGCGGTAGAGCATGTCTGCCTGTTTAAAAGGAATGAGCATGGTTAAAATTTTAGATGATTGTTTTAAATGTGGTTGTTGACCGTTGACCGTCAACCGTTAACCGCCAATCCAGAAATCTCGAAATCCCAACATCTCCAAATCAGCAAAGCCGCTCCGAACTGTAAGCAAATCAGCGATCAGCGATCCCCAGATCAGCGATAAAAAGAGTGGCCCGAAGGCCACCCTTCATCCCTTTTTATTAACCTGCCCGAGGACCCATTTAAGAGCCAGGGTGACGAGGTAGCTCACAGAGGTGCCGATGGCGGCCATGAGGGCGCCGGTGAGGAGTTCATCGATGTTGATGCGGATGAGTACTGTGAGGATACCGCCGGCCATCCCGGCGCGGGTGGGCAGGTGAAACGTGGGGCCGTCCATTAGGCGCCCGAGACCTTCACCAGCTTGTAGGCGTTGAAGGCCTTGTTCAACAGCGGGTAGAACCGGCTGTTGGTTTCCTGCAGGAACTCGATGCCCAGGCCAAGGAACAGGGGATGAGAACTGTTGGCCGGCAGGCTCGCCTGGAGGTTGAGCGGGGCGGTGGGCAGGTTGTTGAGCGGGATCACCGCGCTTTCCTGCGTCTCCACCACGTACTTGCCATTTTCGAAGTCGATCTCCGCGGCTGCCATCAGGATCCGGTAATGCGTGGCATCCTGGGCCGAGGCGATCAGGCTGGCAGGTACATAGGCCGGAAGGCTCACGCCGGCCTGTCCGGTGGCGCGGTCGAGCGTGGTGCTGAACTGCACCGGCAGGATCCGCGAGAGGCCGGCGGCCGAGTTAAATTCAAAGCCTTCCAGCATTTCCAGCTCCCCGTCGAGAATGTTGCGTTGTCCACGCACGCTCACGGCGTCGGCCTTGATCACTTCCAGCATGAGGGAGGTGAGTCGGGGCACCAGCTTGTCGTCAGAGGCCTGCCTGGTTTGGGCGCGCAGGGCGTCGCGGATGATCTTGCCTGCCTTACCGGCGCGGCCGAATTCCTGGTTATGCTCCCGGAGCCTCGCATAGGCGGGGTCGGTGGCGAAGCGGGAGGCCGAGATGCCGCCTTTCTTGCGGACGCGGTACCCGGTTTTGGTTTTCACGAAGGACATGTCGTCCAGCTGGCCTTCGAATTTGAGCACACTACTTTGTCTTGCCATAATTCTTGTTTTAAGGTTGATGAATGGGGAGCGCTGCACCGTGTCGACCCGGGAAGAAGCCCCCTGAACGCGCCCTGCAGACCATGCGGGCGCCGCGTTTCGAAGGCAAGTTGGTGCAGCCGGCAAGCGATTCCAAACGCGCTGTCGTCGGTGTCGGATTTGTCCGGCTTTGGGTCGTTTTGTCGGCCTACTCGGTGCGTCTTTAGGGATTTCTCCACCGAAAAGCCAACTCCATTTCCGGAGTAGCGCGGGTCGGTTTCCGGTGGCAAAAGTTCCGGATCCGGGTCTTGACTTCGCTCCCGGGATGGCGCATCTTCGTTGGGTCAACGGCAACCAAAACCGCAAACCATCACTCCTTAAAATCTGCACAACATGATTGGTAAGTACCTCTCCTTGATCATCATCGCCAATGCCCTGCTGGTCTATGTGCTGCGTTTGGTCTCGCACCTCACCAACGGGCGTTTCCTGTCGAGCTGGAAGCTGGTGTCCAACCCGCCTTCCAAGGCCGAACTGGCCTTCTGCTACCTGGCCATGATCCTCCTCCTGTTTGAGGTGATCGCCAAACGCCTGGACTGGATGTCTTAATACCTCATCAAGCCTGCGTGTTCCTCCGCTCCTGCGAAGAACCCGGATCAGAAAAAGCCCCGACGGTTGTAGTCGGGGCTTTCTTTTGGGGGGTGGAGTGATTATTCCATATAGTGGGGTGATCGTAATGTCATTATCCCGTCATTGTGTAGTGATTGGAAGGTGATGGTAAGGTGAATAAAGGCATATAGTGGGTATATGGTGCGGGTATTGTTTGAGTATGATCACGAGCGTCCATAACAGTCCTTCAACCATGCTATTAACTTCGGCGGAAGGTTGGCCTCCTGTTCGATCCGTGTCCAGTAAGCCGGGTCGGCAACTGTAAGGCTGTCCAGCTCCACGCTGGTGGCCATGGGCGGGTCGACCAAGGCGGCCAATTTCAGCTCCGCTTCGGGCAGCAGATCATCGCTGGTTAGCCGTTCCACCTCATTGTCGAGCAGGAGCGTGAAAGTTTCTTCTTCAGGTACAAATCCGGACGCGACCTTCATCTTCATTTCGCCTTCATAACCCGGCAGATCATTCATGGCCTTTTTGAGAATCCTCATAGCTTCTTTCAGCGATACGTCGTTGATCTCCGATTCCGCATGAAACAGGTATAAGGCTTTCCGAACGCCATCGACCTTTAGGTCCTCACGTTCTGAGGCCGCCGATACCAACTGGCTCATCCAGTCCTCTTCGCCATATCGGGGCACACCATCCACCACCACGAGGCCTACAGCCCCTTCCAAGGCCCCGATCAACTGGGCATAGGGATCTCCCCCCTTCCCCTTGATGACGAGCAAGTCGGCGATCTTGCCCTTTTCGAGGGTGCCCAAGTTCTGCTCCCAGCCGGTCACGGCAGCGGCCTTCGAAGTGGCCATGGCCACCAGGTCATAATCACTGAACGGGTGGCCGCTTTCCGCGTTAACGAACTGCGCCACTTTCAATTCTTGCAGCAGGTTCTTACTGCCGGAGGGCGTCCAATCGCAACCGACGCTGAATAGGACGCGCGACGATTTCAAGGTGGGAAGATCGATCGTGGATCCATAGAGCAGTTGGTTACTGAATGGCGACCAGACCACCTTAGCGCCCTGCTGTCGCATCTCCCGGAAATCGTCACCGGTTAATCCCAGGGCGTGAATGCCGACCAGCTTCTCCCCGATCAGGTCCAGCTCTTTGAGCGTCAGGAAATGGGTGCGCGATCGATCGTCGACCCCTTCCGAGAGGTGGTAGAAATAGGCGCTCAGCTCCGTATTGGCCAGGGCCCTGCGGAAGGATTCTACCTGCTCGGCACCGGAGGCGCCAGTAGTTGTCAGGTCCGGAACACGGGTACCCGCCCGCTTCAGCCCCGACCCCGGAGCCTCAACATTGCGCATGGCACCCTGGAATATCTTCCGGGTGCCATTGACTTGAGTGAGAATGCCCTGCCCCGTAGTGGTTCCGCCAATGAGGGCCTTTGCTTCCACGTAGCGAATGACCGCTTGCGAAGTCTCCTTGTATTTGGCCAGCACCTGCTTGATTGGCTTTGAATAGGCCGCTTTATAATCGGGGTGCGCCGGCCATTGCGAACGGTTGTCGTAGCGTTTTGGCACCACCCATAGCGGCAGAACATTGTACACAAAATGATTATGCAGGTCGATCAGGCCGGGATAGATGGAGCCCTTCGTATCCAGCATCGGTGCCTGACGGTAGGTAGCAGGAAGGTCGGCTTTCGAATCGGCCATGGCGGCGATCCGGCCATTGTCTATGGCTAGGTAGCCATCTTCGATGATGGCGTCTTCCGAGGACATGGTCACTATCCGTCCTTTGAGTACGAAAGTGGCAAGAGCACTCATAGCAGTAGTTTTATTAAATATAAATCGATTGTTCCCGGCCTCCAACCCTTGTTACTCACATTCCGCCCCTTGCATTTCTCCCGATTCTTCTGTTCTTTTATACAAACTGTTTTACATGGACCTCCAAATGGCGCTCGACCTGAAGAATCTGGTCAGCGATCAGTTCCTTACCGGCAAGCAGAAAAAATCCAAGCGCCATACCCTGGCTTTTTCCGCCGATACTCCAGCTGCAGCCGGCCGGGTAGCCACCCGACTGCCGGATGTCATCAACGGCGTGGGTGTGGGCAAGACCGCTGCCGGGGATCATTTCCTGAAATTGCTAACCCGGGAAGTGCCGCCGGTGGAACGGTCCTACCTAGCTACCTATTATGGGGTGCCACCCGAAAACCTGATCGTGGATACCGTCGGGCCCATTCGCTTCAAAGGCGATACCCGGAGACGCCGGCCTATCTACCCGGGCTGCTCCGTGGGCCACTACAAGATCACTGCCGGCACGTTAGGCTGCCTCGTAAGGGATGCGCAGGACCGGAAATATATCCTGAGCAACAACCATGTGCTAGCCAACACGAATGCCGCGTTTTTCGGCGACCCCATCTTGCAACCCAGTCCGGATGACAGTGGCATGCCCTCCCGCGACCGTGTGGCCCGCCTCGACTCGCTTGTTGAGCTCAGCGGAGGCAACAACGAGATGGATGCAGCCATCGCGCTGGTGGATGAAGACATTCGGATGCACACGAAGGTGAATAAAACCCAGCCGATCACCGGAACGAAGGCACCCGCCTTGCGCATGCGCGTGGAGAAATGGGGACGGACGACCGGTCATACCATCGGAAGCATCACCACCATCAGCCTGGACTTCGATGTGGAGTACGACGAGGAAACGTTCAGCTTTATCGATCAAGTTGAGATCAAGGGATCGATCGCCGGCGGCCGGCGCACGATGTTTTGCGACGGCGGCGACTCCGGCTCACTCATCCTGGAGCGGGGTACGGGCAAAGCAGTAGCCCTGCTGTTTGCGGGCACCGATGATGGCACCACGTTTGCGACACCCATTAACGAAGTATTATCGGCCTTTTCTGTTGACATTTTTTAATTTTGCTCCATGAGCATCGCAACAGCCAAACGCGAACTATACGAGCAGCTGAAGGGCGTCGAAGGCGTCACAGGCGCGGGCATCACCCAGAAGCAGGGGCTGGATGCGATCATCATTTTCCTCACCAAGCCCAAGAAAGATCTATCGGTGTCCATTCCAGCCCGCTTCAAAGGCAATAAGGTCGTGACCGAAGTGCGCGGTATGGCCAAGGCTAAAAAAGCCAGTTGAAAACCTTACATGCGATAATTGTTACTACATGTTGAAGTGAATACACGAAATCAACACACACATAAAATCTTCCTTCGCTCTTTAGGCACCGGTGAATTGTCAGCAAACGCCCCAATTCATCCATAGCTTGCACCACTCGGCCATGATGTCAGCACCCTTACCCCTTGAACAAAGGCGTAAAAGGCAGACCTACATTGATGCCGAAAGTCGGCTGCACTTTGTAGTCTTCCTTATCTGCATAGTTGTTGAGATTGTTCCAACGGATCTGCGGTTCGATATTTACAGCTTTATCCTTGTCTTTGCCCTTAAAGCGTAAAGGGAATCCAAGTCGGTAATTAAAGGCGCTGAAATCACCAAAGTTTTTCTCAAAACGCATACTAACACCGGGGGTGAGGAAGCGTTCACCACCATCCTTCTTTTTACGGTCAGAAAGTGCAAACACAAATTGCATCGCGAAACTAGAGGTCACAAACTCATCATACTTTCCAATGAATGCCTTATTAGACTCCAATATTGCTGTATTGAACGTATCAATCACCTGTGGAAACTGTAGATAGGTATTATAATCAACCGATGTCATCAGGTCAGCAAGAGCGCTATTATTCTGAAAGACTCTAAACGTTGGTGAAACCAATAAAGTCATGCTGCCCTCACGCAGATAGTTAAGCTGGAAATTCAACTCCCAAGGCCTAAACTTTTCCTTTGTGAATTTTTGCGCACTGTTTGCAGCAATATAGTTGGCTCGCTCGGTTAAAGGATAAAACCCCCAAGCGGAAGCCCACAGGGTCTTAGACACATTATAGCCGCCTTTTTCATAAAGGGCGTTTACCTCTGCCTTCGCCAGTTCATTTTCGTACTCTTTCAGCTTTTCATCATAAGGGTATGGCTCCTGCGCATCCAGCTTCGCTACCGTCTTGAGCATCGCATCGAGCTCTGCTTTACGTCCTTCAGAATCCTTATCCGTTTTATTAGCGAGCCCTTTTAACTCGGCTTCGTATTTGGCCTTTAAAGCAGTACGAGATTCTTGGAGGAGAGTAGACACCCCTTTTTGATATGCCATTTGCTCTTTATCGATTTTGTCGATGATCGTTTGTGTGGCCTCTGCCCTCTTCCGGATCATGCGGCTCCTCTGATCCCTATCACTTTCCAATCCATAGAACTTAATCTTAGTCGGTTTGGCGAAGAAATAAGAATACTTGAAGCCAAGACGAATATTTGATTGCCACTCACCCTTTTTATAAAGTGTGGCGAAATTGTCCTTGATATCGGTTTCAATCAACGGATTGATCAAGCTAATCAATCGATCATCATTCCCCTTTACTGGATAGTTGAATCCAAAGGTCAACTTATCACTTTCCGAGCTGTATGTAGCATACAATTTTGAAAGACTAATCTCGGATGATCCAGTCAAATAGGTTGAAACCTTTCTTTGAATGAAAAGATTCATGGCTTTCCCTGATACGAGGATGTTATCTCCTGCAGTATCTGTTTGAATCGCTGTTTGCTGAATTCTATTTTTTAGCGAATCAAAACTTCTTACTTCTGTCTGTCCAAAGGATTGATTGAAAGCAACAATGCAGAACGTGCTTAAAGCAACTCTTGTTAGGTTGTGCATACTAAGGTTGGTTTTGGTATGCCCAAGTTATAGGCAATTCAAAAGATTCCCTACCGTAGTTACACGGTACTTGCTATCCAAAACGTTTTGCATCTAAAAAGTCTGCCTTCCGAATTGTTAGTTAGGGAGGCCAATAGAAGAAACTGACAAAGGCCGATCCTCGATCCTATTTCGATAGTCGCCTCCAAACTTCCTTGAATCTTGACACCATCTTCCTTGAAATCACACCCAACCTTCGCGTCGTCAGGAGCAAAGGTTGATTTCCCTTTATCCGGACGGTGTTTTTCTCCCCAACTGCCGGGGTTTTTACCCTTGAAAGCTCAATCATGTTGCTGAGCTTTATCGACTTAAAGCAATACCCATGGACGGAATCTTCTCCCTCCCCAACTGGAAGGAACACCGCCTCCTCTACCCCGAAGGCGAGGACTGGAAATGGCGGCCGCAGATCGAAGCGGCCAAAGCGCTCTACGAACAATGGCAGGAGGTATTTCAGCTGGCCGCTGCCTTTGCCGACATCCTCCCAGAAAAAGAGGAAGAAGGCGTCCGCATGGGCAGCGAGATCAAGCGCATGCTCTACGAGAATGCCCTGGCCGTAGCACCCAAGATCTACAGCGCCGCCGGCGACACACTCTACATCATCAAGATGGAGAATGCCGCTTTCATTCGCCTTAACTGCCGCCAGCTGATGGAGCAGGTGGGGGCAGGCGTCCTTTTCTGCGGGGCTGACGAATCACACCAGCTCGTGATCCGGAAAGCCATGGAGGAGTTCCGCTGGCGCTTCCAGCACTGGGTGCGCCTTTTCGAAAAAGATGATTACGCGGATGAATGGGGGCTGTTTGTATAGAAGCCGTTGACCGTTAACTGTTAACGGTCAACGGTCAACGGTCAACACCTTCCTCCCGCCGCTTCCGCGGGTCGTACAGGTTACTTACACACCAGCTCTTCTTCTTCGAGGTTCAACACCACCACGTTCTGTCCATTGAAGATCAGGCGGCGGCGATAGGTGAAAAACATGTTGTTGCCGCTGCCCGGCATGGTGATGCGCAGGTTGTCGCGCATGGTGAGGACGAAGCTGCCGGCATCGAGATGGCCAACGCTGGTGATCCCGGCATTGCCGCCAATATTATACTGCGTGCCTGTTGTAACGCCGACAGCTGTAAGATTAGCCACACGGATCTGCTGTTGCTGGCGCACGATACTACCCTCCTGCACCGAACGCAGCACAAAATAGGCCGTGCCGCTGACCTTGATATTTTCGTTGAAGCAGGGACTGTATTCCGTGAAGTCGATCGGGTATTGTCCATGCACCACCTGCGCACGGGAGGTAAAGGCAAGTCCAAGAAGCAGGCCCAGGGCCATCAGGAGCTTTTTCATAATCATCGTTTTGGTGAAGAATAGGAGAAGCTACATCGCTTCCATCCCCGGGTCAACAAGCAATTGATAACTGCCCGGAAGGAATGAACCGGCGCAAGGATGGGGGCATAGGTGCGGATCGCCAACCGGTGGTGGATCGCTTGAAATGAGTGTAGGATTTTGATTGCTGAGTACAATGTATAGCAGTCATGCAAGTAACACGAATGAAGACAGTGCATAAGTAACGTTCGGGTTCAACCGCACCCGGTACGGGTGCCATCTAGGTAGCCCCGGTGCGTGCACCCGGGGTTAAGGATGCATGGAAAGTCCCGTGCACCGGGTACCGGTGCCATATCAAGGAAGCCTGGGGCTACACAGGCGCATAAAACAAATATCGATCCTCAAAGGCGAGACCTTCTTCATGTAGAATCCGCCTCACCTCTTCCAAAAACCCTTCCTTCCGGTGGTGCTCCTTTTGGTTTTCGATGTAGGCCGCCACCACATCAACATGCCGTTTGCAAACCGAAAACGCGCCATATCCATCCTGCCAGGAAAAAGGATGGGAGCATAGTCCCCGTTCGTTGATCCACCGGGAGGAATCGCTTTTCACATCCCGGATCAGGTCCGACGGCGCCATGGAAGGCCGAAGGCCGATCAAGGCATGGAGGTGATCAGGCATCGAATTGATGCGCAGGATCTTTTGCCCCTTACCTTGAACAATGCCCGTAATGAATTTTTGGAGTTCATCCTCCCACATGGGATCGATCAGGGCTTTCCGGGAGTGCACCGCCGTGACCAGGTGCAGGTGGATCTGGGAAAACGAATTGGGCATGCAAATTTATTTGACCCAAGATCGTCGTGCTTTTAGGTAGGACAAGGGGAAAAACACCACGTCTTTTCGCGATTATTCCTCTTGTCGTCTGGCGTAGTTCTATATGGCACCGGTACCCGGTGCTGGGAAATGGAAACCATCCGCTTACCCCGGGTGCACGCACCCGGGGCTACCTAAATGACACCCGTACCGGGTGTTGAAATCTCCAATCCATCCTAACCCCGGGCCTCCCTTCGGTCGACCCTGGGCTACCTAGATGGCACCCTCCCGACCATTCGGGACCGGGTGCGGAAATCCGGGTCTACTTTACGGCTGCGCTGCGGCTAATCGTTCACACCCACCCCACCTCTTCATTCCTTGTTCCTTGTTCGATATTCTTCATTCCCGCCCCCCGGCGGGCTAAGGGCTCTATCGCAAACGATCTTGATCGTAAACCCCTAACCCAGCGTTTTTACTACGCAAAAACCCTTGACTTGCGGAAACTGGGGGCTTTCTTTCGGAGGAAATCATCATCCACCAAATCTGAACTATGAGAATCCTCCTTTTTTGCGCGGCCTTGCTGGGCCTCGGTTTCGGCGCCTCGGCGCAGGTCAAGATCGGCGAAAATGCCGGCACCATCAATCCCAAC
This sequence comes from uncultured Chitinophagales bacterium, assembly GCA_966112575.1. GTDB lineage: Bacteria > Bacteroidota > Bacteroidia > Chitinophagales > Chitinophagaceae > Flavisolibacter. The sequence goes on along the minus strand of CBHWDR010000003.1, from coordinate 2,904 downwards.
TCCCTCCTCGAACTTGAAAGCACCAACAAAGGCCTCCTCGCACCGCGCGTGGCCCTCACAGATGTGAGTAGCGCCAGTCCGCTGACGGCCCCCGTACCCGCCGGCATGATCGTCTATTCCTCGGGCGGCACCGTTACCGACGGCTTCTACTTCTGGAGCGGCTCCAAATGGCTGCAGGTCCAGTCCTCTGCCAACCAGCGCAGCAACTTCGTACTGGTGAAATCCGTGTCTGACCTGCCCGCAGCCGTGGGCGGCGTGATCACCCTTGCTGCCGGCACCTGCTACGAGATCAACGGCACCGTAGCCCTCACGAGCAAGATCGACCTCAATGGCTGCTACCTCCAGGGACAGGACGCCAACAACGATAAGCTGGTCTACACCCCCGCCACCGGCGAGCTCTTCACCGGCACCAAAGGGGGCACCATTAAGAACCTCACGCTCGTAGCACCCACTACCGGCTCCAAACTCTTCAACCTCGACCTCGGCGGCACCGAAAACATCATCGTGCGCGACGGCATCGTGGCCAACTGCAAGGACGTGGGCCTGGTCAAGGGCGGCAACATCGTCTTCTTCTCCGTGATCAATTTCTCCGGCAATACCACCGGCCTCACCTTCCAGGACAATACCACCCTCCTGCTCGACAACACCGCCTGGTTCTCCACCAACACCGGCACCTTCGAGAAGATGGTCGGCTCCTTCTCGGTGATCGAAAAGCTCGGTGGTTTCAGCCACTCCCTGAGTTCCGCCGTTGCCTTCGACGTATCGGGCATCACCAATATCACCGAGGCGGGTAACCTCAAAAACACCGCCTTCGTGGGCACCGGCACGCGCGTCAACGGCAGCTTCTCCAAAAAGTGGGAAGTAGAAGCCGCCGGCGTCAACACCGAGAAAGACGCCAATGCTTCCGGTACGCTCTACATATCTTCCACCGCCCTCACCGATATCACCGGCACGAACACACCGAAGAAAGTAGCCGGCACCACTACCACCTCCGAACTGATCCGCTTCACGTCGCCGGCCAGCAACCGCCTGCAGTACGACGGCACGAAGAGCCGCTCCTTCCTCATCACGGCAGCGCTCTCGGCCACCGGCGCCTCCGGCACCTATCTCTATTCCTTCTATGTGTACAAGAACGGGGTACAGGTTCCCGCTTCGCGTCAGCGAACCAAAGTGTACTCCTCTTCGGGTGATATACAGATGGTTTCCCTGGTGTGTAACGTCACGCTCGCACCCGGCGATTATATCGAGATCTGGTCGGAGAACAACGACGCCAATGTGGACCTGACCGTGCAGAACATGACCGTTTCCATCCGCTAAGCGCAACCAAAACTTACTTCGTGAAAAAAATCTATACGGGCCTCTTCCTCCTGTCCGCATCTGCAGCAGGAGCGCAAACGGGCCTCACCAACACCGGGGCCATGCAGCTCCACAGCGGCGCGCAGCTGGCCATCTCGGGTGCGCTCACCAATGGCGCATCGGCAACGCTGGTCAACAATGGCGGGCTTTACCTCAAGGGCAACCTCACCAACAACCAGGCATCGATGTCGGCCGGCAGCGGCACGCTTTACCTTAATGGTGGCAGCGTCCAGACGATCGGCGGCACCCAGGCCTATCGCACCGCCAACCTCCAGACCAACAACAGCGCCGGCATTACCCTCAGCAATGAGATGCGCGTATCCGGCGTGCACAGTTTTACCAGCGGCATCATCACCGCATCTACATCGGCCACACCCCTGACTTATGAAAACGGCGCCTCCTATTCGGGCAGCGCCGACAGCCGACATGTGAATGGCTGGGTGCGCAAGATCGGTGCGGGCGATTTCGATTACCCGGTCGGTAACGGTACTTACCTGCGCCCGATGCGGATCCATGGCCTGCTGGCCAGCGCCAGCTTCCTTGTGCGTCATGCCCAGCCTACGCCCAACTCAAACCAGTGGCAACGTCCGCTCGTAAGCGTGGACCCCAACGAGAATTGGATCGTGACCCAGGAATCGGGCGGCGCGGCCAGCGTCACGCTCAATTGGGACAACAGCAAGATCGCCCTGCCCAACTGGGTACTGGCCGACATCCTTGTTGCCGGCTATGATGGCAGCCTGTGGACGAGCCAGGGCGGAACGCCTACCGGCAACGTAGCCACGACCGGCTCCGTTACGGCCACCAATATTTCCAGTTTCAACCGCCTCACGATCGGCAGCGGCTCCTGGGTCGTGCCCCTGAAGCTGGTGGATTTCACGGCAGGGAACCGCAATGGCTATGCACAGGTCGGCTGGACCACCGAACAGGAAGCGAACGTGCGCTGGTTCGATGTCGAACGCAGTGCCGATGCCGTGCACTTCACCCCTTTCACGCGCGTGGCGGCCCGCAACAGTGGTCGGACCGAACACTATGCGACCATCGATCCGGTGTTGATTCAGGGAACGGCCTACTATCGCCTTCGCATCCAGGATGCCGATGGCCGATTCGAGTATTCGCGCATTGCCAAACTGACGATGAACACCGATGGATTATTCAACCTGGTCAACCCGGCGGTGGATGCCTTACAGCTCCTTTCCGCACCGCAGCTCAACGGTAACTACAGTTACACCATTCACACTGCTTCCGGACAGCTGGTGCAGCAGGGAACCGTATTGATCTCCGCTTCGGGTACGTCCATCCCGCTGCAGGAACGCAAGCCTGGCTACTATACGCTGCAGTTGAAGAAGGGAGATGAAGTGATCCGGAAAGTGTTCGTTGTACGATAGGGAGTGGGCAGTAGGCAATGGGCAGTAGGCCTCAGGGAAAAGACGCGTGAAGTGTCGTCTTTTCCCTGAGGCCTGGTCGAAGGAAAAGGCTAGCTTGACAAAAACAAGTACGATGTTTTTACGATTAGGTCATCACGACCTGCATGTCTATCCCTGCACCCTG
>CBHWDR010000002.1:0-19070 GCA_966112575.1 uncultured Chitinophagales bacterium | reverse complement strand
GCATGTTGGGTAATCTGGTTCCGGAACGTGCGCAGGCCGTCGACGGCTCCATCTTTTTTTTGAAGCCGGCAGTGCAATCGGATGCATTAGGCAAGGAGGGATTCTCCATCCTATACGGCAAGCGGGAAGGCAATCGCATCTGGACGATCCGTGCCAACAGCGACATCGGCCTGCTCTACGGCAGCTTCCATCTCCTCCGGCTGGCTGGAACCGGCCGATTGCCCCCTGAAGGAAAAGAGATCGTCAGCGTTCCGAAGATCGGGCTGCGGCTGCTGAACCATTGGGACAATCTCAACCGGCATGTGGAACGGGGCTACGCAGGCCTTTCTATTTGGAACTGGCACCACCTTCCGGAAGTGATCGACCAGCGCTACATCGATTATGCCCGCGCCAATGCCTCCATCGGCATCAACGGAACGGTGCTCACCAACGTGAATGCGAATGCCCTCGTGCTCACCCCTGCCTACCTGCAGAAAGTAGCAGCACTGGCAGACGCCTTTCGACCCTTCGGAATCCGCGTCTACCTCACGGCGCGCTTCTCGGCGCCCATCGAGATCGGCGGGCTGAAAACAGCCGACCCGCTCAACGATTCGGTACGGCAATGGTGGGCAGCCAAGGCCCGCGAGATCTATGGTCTCATTCCCGATTTTGGTGGTTTCCTCGTGAAAGCCAACAGCGAAGGACAGCCCGGCCCGCAGAACTACGGGCGTTCGCATGCCGACGGCGCCAATATGCTGGCCGATGCCGTTGCACCATTCAAGGGCATTGTGATGTGGCGCGCATTCGTGTATTCGCACGAAACGCCAGAGGACCGCTTCAAGCAGGCCTACAATGAATTTCAACCCCTCGACGGTTCGTTCCGCAGGAACGTCCTAGTGCAGGTAAAGAACGGCCCGATCGACTTCCAGCCGAGGGAGCCCTTCTCCCCTCTTTTCGGTGCCATGCCGAAGACACCGATGATGATGGAGTTCCAGATCACCCAGGAATACCTTGGCCAGGCCACCCATCTCGTGTACGAAGCCCCGATGTTCAAAGAAGTGCTGCAGAGCGATACCTACCGTCCCGTTAAGGGCAGCACGGTGGCACAGATCATTGATGGCTCGGCCGGCAGCTACCCGCTCACCGGCATTGCGGGTGTGAGCAATATCGGCAACGAACGCAACTGGACCGGCCATCCGTTCGCACAGGCCAACTGGTATGCATTCGGAAGGCTGAGCTGGGATCACCAGCTCTCTTCCGAAGCCATCGCAGAGGAATGGATCGTCCAAACCTTCAGCAGCAATGCAGAAGTACAACGGCAGCTTAAACGGATCATGATGCGCTCGTATGAAGCCATGGTGAACTACATGACGCCCCTGGGTCTGCACCACATCATGGGTACGGGCCATCACTACGGACCGGCGCCCTGGGTAGACAATGTAGGCCGCGCCGACTGGAACCCGGTTTACTATCATAAGGCCGACTCCATCGGACTGGGTTTCGACCGCACGGCAACCGGCAGTAATGCGCTCGCACAATATGCACCGGAAGTACAGAAGCTCTGGGGGTCGGTCAGAGATTGTCCCGACCAGTACCTGCTCTGGTTCCACCACCTGCCCTGGCACCACCGGATGCGTTCGGGACGTACGCTCTGGGACGAACTCTGTCACCGCTACCAGCAGGGCGTGGAGGAAGTGAGTGGCATGATCGCCGACCTGGATCAGCTGCGCGGCAGGATCGACGCCGAACGGCTCCGGGAAACCGCCATGCTCCTCAACCGGCAGCTGAAGGAAGCCCGCTGGTGGCGTGATGCCTGCCTGCTGTATTTCCAGAGCTTCTCGAAACTACCCTTCCCGCCAGGCCACCCGAAGCCGGAACATGACCTCGAGTATTATCGGGCCTTGCGGTTTCCTTATGCACCGGGGAACGGATGAGAGTAAACGTGTAAAAGGGCACCAGGGTCGGCATTGAAACAGGATGAAGACAATCAATGATCAGCCACATACAATTGGAATTATGGAAAAAATAATGGATAAAAAAATCGCCCTCGTAACCGGGGGCGGCTCGGGCATCGGGCTGGCCATCGCAAAAAGCCTGGTGGCTGCCGGGATGCGAACGCTCGTCGTGGGCAGGGATGAAGCAAAATTACTGCGGGCCTGCGAAGAACTCGGCGACTCGGAAGCCTTCGTTTGCGACCTCTCGGACCTCTCGGCGATCCCCGGACTGGTGCAGCGCATCGCCGGCAAATACGGGCAGGTTGATGTGCTGGTGAACAATGCCGGCATCAATATGAAAAAAGAATTCGTGGACGTAAGCAATGAGGACTTCCAGAAGATCCTGCTCACCAACCTCACGGCTGTTTTTGCCTTGTCGAGAGAAGTGGTGAAGCTGATGCTGGAGAAGAACCTGCGTGGGTCGATCATCAACATCTCCTCCATGGCCTCGCAGTACGGCATCCCGAAAGTGATCGCCTATACCGCTTCGAAATCCGCTATAGAAGGCATGACCCGCGCGATGGCAACGGAGCTCTCACCCAAAGGGATCCGCGTGAACTGCATCGCGCCGGGCTTTATTGCCACGGAGATGTCGGCCAAAGCGCTGAACAACGATCCGGAGCGAAAGGCCAAAGCCATGGGACGCACGCCTATGGGCGTACTCGGACAACCATCCGAAATAGGCGCGGCCGCCGCCTTCCTGGCATCGGAAGCGGCTTCCTACATCACCGGTGTTGTGCTGCCGGTCGACGGCGGCAATTCGATCGGCTTTTAACCAGTACGCATGAAAAAGATCCTGCTGCTTCTCTTCGTGTTGATCCTGGCGCCCGGGCTCCGCGCTCAGCTGCGCTTCGTTCCGTCAACACAACCGGGGGCTTTTCCCCTCTTCAGCGAAAAAGGTTCGGTGGACATCCTCATCGACCGGCGCGAAGACACGCTCGTACACGTCGCGGCCCGCCTGCTCAGCGAGGACATCGAAAAACTCAGCGGCCACCGGCCCCGCATTCTGTATGCCTGGAGCAAGGCCTCCAACCTGATCGTGGTCGGCAGCCTGGGCCGCTCGGCATTTGTGCAGCAGCTTGCGCGCGCACGGAAGCTTGATACCGTACGGATGCATCAGTGGGAAGCAAGCCGGACGAGGATCGTACAGCAGCCGGTGAAAGAAGTGGCGCGCGCCCTGGTGATCGCCGGCGCCGACCGGCGCGGGACGGCCTACGGAGTGATGCAGCTTTGCCGGGAGATGGGCGTATCACCCTGGTATTGGTGGGCCGACGTGCCCGTGATGAAGAAGGAAGCGCTCTATCTCCACCCTGCGCTTGATGTTTATGACGCGCCCAAGGTGCAGTACCGCGGCATTTTCATCAACGACGAAGCGCCGGCGCTCAGCGGCTGGTCGAAGGAAAAATCCGGCGGATTCAACCATCGCTTCTATTCGAAGGTCTTCGAACTCATGCTCCGCCTCCGGGCCAATTACCTCTGGCCGGCCATGTGGGGCAATGCCTTTTACGACGACGACTCACTGAACAAGCAGACCGCCGACAACTGGGGTATCGTGATCGGCACCTCGCACCACGAACCTCTGCTGCGCGCGCATGACGAATGGCGGCGCTATGGTCAGGGCAAATGGAATTACGATTCGAATGAAACCCGGCTCCGGCAGTTCTGGAAAGAAGGCGTCGAAAAGGCGAAAGGCACCGAAACCATCATCAGCGTAGGCATGCGCGGCGACGGCGACGAACCCATGACCCAGGGCACGGCCATCGCCCTGCTTGAACGCATCGTAAAGGATCAGCGAAGGATCATTGAAGAAGCAACAGGACGTCCGGCAAGCGCATTCCCGCAACTCTGGGCCCTGTACAAGGAAGTACAGGACTATTACGACAAGGGTATGCGCGTGCCGGAAGACATCACGCTGCTGCTCTGCGACGACAACTGGGGCAATATCCGGCGGCTGCCCAGGCCGGGCACCAGGCCCCGCAAAGGCGGCTACGGCATTTACTACCATTTCGACTACGTCGGCGGTCCGAGGAACTACAAATGGCTCAACACGAACAACCTCGCCCGGGTATGGGAGCAGATGCACCTGGCCTGGGAGCACGGGGTGAACAGGATCTGGATCGTGAACGTGGGCGATATCAAGCCGATGGAGCTGCCCATCTCCTTCTTCATCGACCACGCGTGGAACCCGGACAAATGGAATGAAAAAAATATAAACGATTATTATACAACCTGGGCGGCGGAGCAGTTCGGCAAGAACCACGCTTCCGGTATCGGAACATTGATGCAACAGTACAGCCAATATGCTGCCAGAAGAAAACCGGAGCTGCTCTCACCTGAGACCTTCCATCTGCAGCACTACAACGAAGGCATGCGTGTCGTAAAAGAGTGGACTGACCTCTGGCTGTCCGCACGAGACCTGCAAGCACAACTGCCGCCGGCTGTGCGCGAGGCCTACTTCCAATTAGTGCTTCATCCCATCGCTGCCTATCATAACCTGGTACGGCTCTATCATTCGGTGGCGATGAACCGCAGGCTGGCCGCAGCCGGTCTGCACTGGACGGTGAATATTTTCGGAAATGATGCCCGTTCGAGATTTGCCACCGACAGCGCGCTGACGGTGGAGTATCACACCCGGAACGGGGGCAAGTGGAATCACATGATGGCGCAGACCCACATCGGCTACACCTATTGGCAGCAGCCGCCGGTGAACGTAATGCCGGCCATCGTGACGGTGAACGATGACTCGCTGATGCAGGTGTTGGCGGAGGCGCGGAAAAATGGAAGCGCACAAACGCTGTCGGAGGCTGCAGCGCAGCAGTCGGCGGCCTTGAATCGCTCCCCCGACTCCACTTCCTACGCCATCGAGGCGGCCGGATATTCAAAAGCCATTGCTGCTAAAGGCCTGCACTGGGCGAGGATACCGGGTATCGGCCGTACGGGTGATGGCATGACGACCTTGCCATCCACAAGCATATTGCCTTTGAGCACCTCTTCCCCTTTCCTGGAATATTGCTTTGATGCCCCGGATGCGGACTCGCTGAGACTGCACCTGCATTTCTCGCCCACCCTCAACATCTACGGAGGCGAAGGATTGAAGTTCGCGGTATCGGTAGACGGTGGAAGGCCTCAGATCATCACGCTGAACCAGGACGATCACCAGGTCCGCACCTGGGAGAGCTGGGTGGCGAATAATATCATCATCAAATCATCGACCTATCGGTTGAATAAAACGCGCAGCCACCAGATCCGTTACTGGATGATCGACGGCGGTGTGGTGCTGCAGAAAATCGTGCTGGACTTCGGCGATCTCAAGCCCAGCTATCTCGGACCTAATGAACGAACGAAACGATGAAGAAATTTCTCCTTAGCCTCAGCCTCTGCTTCAGCCTCGACCTGGCCGCACAGGTTCGCCTGCCGGCCTTCATCCGCGATTCGATGATCCTGCAACGCGAGACGAAGGTGCCGGTTTGGGGATGGGCGAAGCCGAACGAAAAGATCACCGTGCGGATCAGCGGCCGCAGGTATCGCACCCATGCCAACGCTTCGGGCCAATGGCGTGTTGAGCTCGCGCCATTCAAGGCAGGCGGTCCGTTTACCATGCAGATCGATGGCACCAACCGGATCGTTCTGAAAGAGATCCTGTTCGGCGACGTCTGGCTGGCTTCGGGCCAATCGAATATGCAGCATTCGCTCAAGCTGCACGCGGAGCGCTATGCAGAGGAAATTGCCAAGGCGAATGAACCAGAGATCCGGCAATTGCTGATCCCTCCCACCGCGGCCCTGCAGGGAGCTGCCCGTGAGCTGCCGCCCGTTTCCTGGAAATGGGCCAACCCGGGTAACGTGCGCGACTTCTCCGTGGTGGCTTATTTCTTCGCCAAAGAGATCCACCAACGCACCGGTGTACCCATTGGCATCATCCAGGCCTCGGTTGGCGGGTCGCCCATCGAAGCCTGGATCGACGAAGAACATTTAAGGAGCATCCCCGAGCTGGCAAGGATCATAGATCGCAACAAAGACACAGCCATGGTCAACGACCTGTTGCGGCGAAAAGCGGTTGCGTCCAACCGGACCAGCCTAAAAACGGAGGACGAGCGCTGGAAACCGATCCAGGTGCCCGGCTACTGGGAAGACCAGGGCCTGCGCAACCTCGACGGGATAGTGTGGTACCGGAAACAGGTCCAGGTTCCGGCCGCGATGGTTACCGGAACGGTACAGCTCTCCCTCGGCCGGATCGTGGATGCCGACAAGGTCTGGATCAACGAGGTTGAGGTGGGTCAAACAACTTACCAATACCCGCAACGACGGTACATCATCCCGGCTGGTGTGCTCAAAGCCGGGAATAACACGATCATGGTGCGGGTGGAGAACGGCGGCGGCAAGGGCGGTTTCGTTCCCGGCAAACCATATTACCTGCACCAGGGCACCGACTCTATCGACTTATGCGGTGAATGGCAATACCGGGTAGCAGAGGTCTTCCTGCCCAATACCAACCCCGATGCCCGGATCGACTTCAACGCCCAATACGCGCCTGCAGCGCTCTTCAATGGCATGCTGGCGCCGCTTGCCGGCTATCCCATCAGGGGCGCGCTCTGGTACCAGGGCGAAAGCAATACGGGCAACCCGGGCCTTTATGCACAGCTGCTTCCAATACTCATCGCCAACTGGCGGGAGCGCTGGCAGCAGCCCGGCCTGCCCTTCCTGTATGTACAACTGCCGCTGTTCGGTGAAGCCGACTACCTGCCAGCAGAAAGCGGTATGGCCGCCTTGCGCGATGCCCAAAGAAGAAGTCTCTCAATTGCCGGCACCGGCATGGCCGTGACGCTCGACCTCGGCGAATGGAATGACATCCACCCGGGAAGAAAAAAGGAAGTGGGCGAACGACTGGCCCTGCTGGCGCGGAAACAGGTCTATGGCGAAGCCGGGCTTACTGCCTCCGGCCCCATGATCGCCAGCGCGGAACAAAGGGATGAACATATCATCCTTCGGTTCAGCAGCACCGGCAAGGGGCTTATCACTCCGGACGGCAGTTTGCCGGCCGGATTCCATATTGCCGGCGCCGACAAAAAATTCCGGCCTGCAAGGGCCCGCATCGCTGGCGATTCGGTCGTGCTCGACGCCGGTAAAGAGCAGGTCAGATTCGTCCGTTATGCCTGGGCCGACAACCCGGCGCTGGCCAACCTGTTCAACTGCGACGGCCTGCCTGCATCGCCATTTGAAATTACCGTTCAAAAACTGCAACCATGAGCCATCGTTCCTGGCTTGGCATCCTGCTCCTCGCAACCGGCATCCCGGCGATCGGCCAGCAAGGCGACTGGAAGGGCCGATCCTGCGCGGTGGTCCTCACCTACGACGACGGGCTGAACGTACACCAGCGTATCGCCCTGCCGGCGCTGGACTCGCTGGGCCTGAAAGCCACGTTCTATATTGCCGATTATAAGGGCGAACTGCAAAAGCAGATCCCCGGCTGGCGAAGGGCGGCAGCGAGGGGCCATGAGCTGGGCAATCATACCCTCTATCATCCCTGCACCGGCAATCGCCCGGGCCGAGAATTTGTTACGCCCGATCGCGACCTCTCCCGGTATTCACTCGGCCGCATCCGCGACGAGATCCGGACCATGAATACCATGCTCTATTCGATCGACGGGAAAACGAAACGAAGCTTTGCCTATCCCTGTGCGGATAAAACGATCGGCGACTCTGCCTACCTCGCCGGCATGGAGCAGGAGTTTGTTGCGGTGCGCAGCGTTTACGGACAAATGCCCTTGCGCAGGGAAGTGAAGCTGAATGACCTGCCCTGCTATATGGTCAACGGGCAGAGTGGCGAAGAGCTGATCGCGCTGGTGAAGCAAGCCCGGGAAAAAAAAGCCTTATTGATCTTTCTCTTCCATGGCGTAGGCGGCGAGCATGACCTGAATGTGTCGCAAGAAGCACACAGCCAGCTGCTTCACTACCTCAAAGAACACCAGCAGGAGATCTGGATCCCGACCGTCGCGGAGCTGGCGGAGGAACTGGGACATCAGCGTTCACCGTCCGGAGTATCGACTTCGACTAAATCATAGACAACCATGAAGAAAACATTTCTGTTCTGCCTCCTTCCCTTCCTCGCTTTCGCGCAGCAGAAGGACCACCCTGTGCAGGGATTGAAAAATGTGTACCGGGACTATTTCCCGATCGGCGTAGCGGTTTCTCCGCGCGCATTGAAGACCGATGAAGCGCCCCTCATTCTGAAGCAATTCAATTCGCTCACACCGGAGAACGCGATGAAGATGGGACCGATCCATCCACGGGAAAACGAGTACTTCTGGGAAGACGCCGATTCCATCATCGCCTTCGCGGAGCGGAACCGGATGCGGGTCCGCGGACATACACTTTGCTGGCACAACCAAACGTCAAACTGGATGTTCGTGGACGCCGCGGGCAACCAGGTTTCGAAAGACGTGCTGCTGCAACGCCTGCACGATCATATCCGGGCCGTGGTTACACGGTACAAGGGAAAGATCTATGCCTGGGACGTGGTGAACGAAGCCATTTCCGATAAGCCGGGTGAATACCTGCGCCCTTCGCCCTGGCTGCAGATCATCGGTGAGGAATATATTGCCAAAGCCTTCCAATGGGCCCATGAAGCCGACCCGGATGCCCAGTTGTTTTACAACGACTACAACGAGATCTCGCCCATCAAGCGGGAGAAGATCTATCGCCTGGTGAAAAGCCTCCGGGACGCCGGCGTGCCCATCCATGGGCTGGGCCTGCAGGGACACTGGGCAGTGAACGAACCGAGCCGGGGTCAGCTCGACTCCACGCTTTCGCGCTTTGCCCAGCTCGGCGTGAAGCTGCAGATCACCGAACTCGATATCTCCGTTTATCCGAAAGAACACGATGCCCGTGACCGCCGTGCTGAAGATGCCAATACGGCTTTTACCACGGAACGGGAACGGAAGCAGCTGGAGGTTTACAAAATGTGCTTCGGGCTATTCCGCAAATACCGCGGGGCGATCACCGGCGTGACGTTCTGGAATATTTCCGACCGCCATTCCTGGCTCGACGATTTCCCGGTAAAGGGCCGCAAAGACTATCCCCTGCTTTTTGACCAGGACCTGAAGCCGAAGAAGGCTTTTCATGCGGTCACGAAATTCTGAATCGAAGATGCCAACACCGGCGCTGAAACCAATATAAACCATGAAACGAATACTGCTTGCCCTGCTCCTGGCCCTGGCGATACATCAAGGCATTGAAGCGCAGACCTATCCTTTCCAGAATACAGCACTTTCGTTTGAGCAAAGAGTCGACGACCTCGTGTCGCGTATGACGCTGGAAGAAAAGATCGGCCAGATGCTCAACGCGGCTCCCGCCATACCACGGCTGGGCATCCCGGCTTATGATTGGTGGAACGAAGTGCTGCATGGCGTGGCCCGGACCCCCTACCGCGTGACGGTCTATCCCCAGGCGATCGGCATGGCCGCCACCTGGGACACCGCGTCGATGCGCGTCATGGCCGATTATTCGGCGATGGAAGGCCGCGCGGTGTACAACCGGGCAGTGGCAGAGGGCAGGTCGGGCCAGCGTTACCTGGGCCTCACCTACTGGACGCCGAACATCAACATCTTTCGCGATCCGCGCTGGGGCCGGGGACAGGAGACCTATGGAGAAGATCCTTTTCTTACGGCCATGCTCGCCCACTCCTTTGTTCGCGGGCTGCAGGGAGATGATCCCAAATACCTGAAAGCGGCGGCCTGCGCAAAGCACTACGCGGTACACAGCGGCCCCGAACCCCTGCGGCATGTGTTCAATGTAACGCCCGGCAGGCACGACCTCTGGAATACTTACCTGCCCGCATTTGAACAGCTCGTTAAACGATCACAGGTAGCCGGGGTGATGTGCGCTTACAATGCATTCGCCGGGCAGCCCTGCTGCGGGTCCGACCTGCTGATGGTCGACATCCTGCGCAAGCGCTGGAAGTTCGATGGCTACGTAACCTCCGACTGCTGGGCGATCGATGATTTTTTCAAGAATCACAAGACCCATCCCGACCCTGCTTCTGCAGCTGCCGACGCGGTTTTACACGGCACGGATGTGGAATGCGGGACGGATGTTTATAAATCCCTGCTGAAAGCCGTCTCTGAAAAACAGATCACCGAGCAGCAGCTGGAGGTTTCGGTGAAGCGGCTCTTTCTCATCCGCTTCCGGCTGGGGCTCTTCGACCCTGCGGAGATGGTCCCCTTTGCCAGGGCGGGTAGTGAATTGCTGGAGCATCCCGATCACGCGGCACATGCCCTGAAGATGGCCCAGCAGTCGATCGTGCTGCTCAAAAACGAAAATGATGTGCTCCCCCTGCGCAAGGATCTGCGGAAGATCGCCGTCATCGGCCCCAATTCCGACAACCCGATCGCCGTGTTGGGCAATTACAACGGTGTTCCCTCGCGCATCGTAACCGCCTTGCAGGGCATCCGCAACAAACTGGGTGCGGGCACGGAAGTCGTATTTGAAAAAGCCATCAATTTCACCAATGACACCCTGCTCGCTTATTCGGATATCCAGGGCCGGTTCTCCTTCGCGGGAAAGCCTGGCGTACAGGCCGAATATTTCAACAACCGCGAACTGAAAGGCATACCGGTTCATGTACGTACCGAGGCAGGTATCCAGCAGGAATGGCAGGAAGGCGTGCAGGTGGTGGATACCCTGAAGGCCTATCAATTCTCGGTTCGTTTTACGACGGATTTTACCGCCACGGAGTCGGAGGAGCTGAGCTTTGAAGTGGAAGGCGATGATGGCTACCGCTTATTCGTCGATGGAAAGGAAGTGATCAATGCCTGGAGCCGCAATCGCTGGGGTGCACGCACCGCCACGCTCCGGACCGAGGCAGGCCGTACCTACCGGCTCGTGCTCGAATACTGGCAGGGCGACGGCAAGGCCAGCATTCACCTGCGCGGCGGCCATTACCGCCAGACCGATTATGCTGCACTGATCGGGCGGGTGAAGGATGCCGATGCGATCGTTTTTGTAGGCGGCATCTCTCCCCAGCTCGAGGGAGAAGAAATGAAGGTGGACTTCCCCGGCTTCAATGGCGGCGACCGTACGTCGATCCTCCTCCCGGCAGTGCAAACCGACTTGCTGAAAAAACTTCAGGGTACAGGCAAACCAGTAGTGCTGGTACTGATGACCGGCAGCGCGATCGCCCTTCCCTGGGAAAGCAGGAACCTTCCGGCTATCGTGAACACCTGGTATGGCGGACAAGCCGCGGGCACGGCGCTGGCCGATGTGCTCTTCGGCGATTACAACCCCGCCGGCAGGCTACCCGTGACCTTTTACGGCAGCGACGGCGACCTCCCGGATTTCAACGATTATAACATGAAGGGCCGCACCTACCGTTACTTCACCGGCCAGCCGCTCTATGCTTTCGGCCACGGGCTTAGCTATACCCGTTTCGGATACGAGCAGATGAAGGTAACTGCGCCGGCCAGGGGTCCCGTGACGGTAGAAGTACAGGTAACCAACACCGGCCCGCGCGATGGCGAAGAGGTTGCACAGCTTTATCTAGCAGGTAAGGCGGGCAATATTCCGGCACCGGTGCGTTCCCTGAAAAGCTTCAGCCGCTTCTTCCTGAAAAAAGGAGAATCGCGCATGCTCCGCTTCCGCCTTGCCGATACCGATCTTTCCCTGATGAGCGAGGAAGGCCTGCCCGTTCCCATGAAGGGTGCGGTCATCATTTCGGTGGGCGGCGCGCAGCCGGATGCCCGTTCCCAAAAAACGGCAACAACCATTCAGACCACGATCAAACGATAAACATGCGATATCTGTCGGCGCTCTTTTTCCTGCTTGGCCTGCAAGCTTCCGCGCAGCGCACCTATACCAACCCCGTACTGGCCGGCTTCTATCCCGACCCATCGATCTGCCGCGTGGGAGGAGACTATTACCTCGTCAACTCTTCTTTCGCTTATTATCCGGGCCTGCCGCTGTTCCATTCGAAAGACCTGGTGAACTGGAAGCCGATCGGACATGCAATGAACCGCCCGGGGCAGTTGCCCCTCGAAGGCGCCGGTGTATCCCGCGGGCTCTTTGCACCGGCGATCAGCTATCACAAGGGTCTATTCTATATCGTCTGCACGCTCATCGACCGGGGCGGCAACTTCGTGATCACAGCCAGGGATCCGGGCGGGCCATGGAGTGATCCATACTGGCTGACCGATGTGGATGGGATCGACCCCGCACTCTTCTTCGACGAAAACGACAGCGCCTATATCGTGTACAACAGCGTTCCTCCGGATAACAAGTCTTTATGGGACGGGCACCGCACGATCCGAATGAAGGCCTTCGACTGGAAGAACCTGCGCACGAGGGGATCGGAAAGCATCATCGTGAATGGAGGTACGGATATCGCAAAAAAACCGGTATGGATCGAAGGACCGCATATCTACCGCATCAAGGGCTGGTACTATCTTCTATGCGCCGAAGGCGGCACGGGCTACAATCATTCGGAAGTAGTCTTCCGTAGTAAAGACGTGCAAGGGCCTTACCTGCCTTGGGAGGGCAACCCGATCCTCACCCAGCGCCATCTCGACCCGAACCGGCCGAACCCGGTCACCACGGTGGGCCATGCCGACCTTGTAGAAACGGCAAATGGTGCATGGCATGCCGTATTCCTGGGCTGCCGTCCCTATGATGGTCCGCATTACAATATCGGACGGGAGACCTTCCTGGCACCGGTACGCTGGGAAGGGGAATGGCCGGTCATTACCAGCGGCAATGAGCTGGTCCAATACCGCTACCCCCTCCCATCCTTGCCGCCAACCCGATCTTCAGGAACATCCTTCCGCGGCAATTTTCGTTTCCGCGATGATTTCAGGACATCAAAACTGGACCTGCGCTATACCTTCCTGCGCACCGTAACGCAGCCCTGGCATCGGCTGAACAAAGGGAAACTGGAACTGCAACTGCGCCCTGAAACCCTGGGCGGTCGCAGCAACCCTTCTTTTGTGGGCCACCGGCAACAACACCATGAAGCCAGCGCCTCCGCAGCGCTTTCCTTGGCAGCCAAAGCAGAAAACGAAAAAGCGGGGCTCGTGATCTTCCAGAATGAAACGCATCACTACTTCCTCTGCCAGTCGGTACATAAGGGCAAGCCGGTGATCCAGTTGTTTCGATCAACGAAAGACAGCACGCTGGAACTGCTGAAGGAAGCGGTCTTACCGAAGCTGCCCGGTGAAGTCTTTCTCCGCATCGAAGCGAAAAAGACCGTTTATGCATTTTCCTATTCGCTCGATAACCAGCAATGGATCACCTTGACCGATAGTGCCGAGGCCCGTTTCCTGAGCACGGCCACTGCCGGCGGATTTGTAGGCTGCGTCTTCGGCCTTTATGCCACATCCGAAGGCCAACCTTCGCCCAACCGTGCGCGCTACGACTGGTTCGAATACCAAGGAAACGACGCGCTGTTCCGAAACGAACAACTCCCCAATCCCCCAACCCCTTAACCCCCCAAGACCAAATACCTAATACCTACTTCCCTACACCGCCCCCTCATCCTCCGTCAACCGGAACCAGTTGCCCGAATCATCGAGGAAGGCCGCTTCATACTGGCCGAGAAAGCCTTCCCCGGGCTCCATGAGGAAGGAGACGCCGCGGTGCTTCAGCTCCGCGCAGGTGGCGTGGAGGTTCCGGCAGCGGAAGACGCCATAGCTGAAGATGTGCTGCCGGATTAGTCCGCGCAACTGCCGCACCTGCCGCAGGTTCAGGAAGGCGCTTTTCTCTACGGGGATCATCAGCAGTTGAAAGGAAGGCGCACCCGAAGCATGCAGAGCCGCCCAGCGCATGCCGCCGGCCAGGCGAATGTCGGCGAAGAGCTCGAACGACAGCTTGCCGGTATAAAAGGAAATGGCCCGGTCGAGGTCGAGCACATAGATGGTGACGTTGGCAACCTGCGTGATCATCTCAGGCTACGAGCGGTGATGCCTGCATTGGAGAACCGGCTTTCCCTGCCCGTACTTCTTTCCTGCGGCGATGATGGAAAATATAGGAGGTGAGCCCGAGGGCGATCGGGAGGAAAAGGAAAACCCAGTCGGGCTTGCCGATTGCCAGGATGGAGAATTGCGCGCCGATGAGGTCGAAGAACAATCCGGCATAAGCCCATTCCTTCAGCCGCGGGAAACCCTTCACCAATACCCCTGCCACACCCAGGAGCTTGGCAACGCCGAGGAAGGGAATAATATAGACCGGATAGCCCAGCTCCTCGTGCATGCCCTTCACCGACACGGGATCCGAAATAATGTTGGGAATGGCCGACCCGGCCATCATGAAACAAAACAGGGCGGTGCTGACCCAGTAAATCAGGTTGATCTTTTTCATATCTGTTGATTTGCATTTCTGGTACACCACAAAGCTACCCGGCGCCAGTCAGCGGGGCCTGTGTGTTCCGGACAAAGAGGAGGGCAATTCCGCCACGGCGGCGGCAGACATACCGGAATTTTCCTAACTTGATCGGGTGAAACACGTCTCGATCCTTATACCAGAGGGCGATTGTTCGCTCACCCATATCGAAGCCACGCAGATGATCCTGCTCTATACCACGCAGCTGCTCACCGATATGGGTCGGGAGCCTGTATTCCAGGTGGAGCTGGTTGCCCTGAGCACACGCCCGCAGCTGAAGAAAGGCATGTACACGATCACGCCGCAGCGTTCCATCGATGAAGTGAAGCGCACGGACCTCGTGATCATCCCGGCGATCCAGAGCGAAATGAACGGCGCCCTGGAGGCCAACGCGGCCTTCCTTCCCTGGATCCGCGAACAATACCGGCAGGGAGCTGCGGTTGCCGCACTTTGTGTAGGTTCCTTCATCCTTGCCTCTACCGGGCTGCTCGAGGGACGTCAGTGCACCACGCACTGGGGCTATGCCGCCGAATTCCGGCAGCGCTTCCCCGAAGCCCTGCTCGTACCCGACCGCATCATCACCGACGACAAGGCGCTCTACTGCAGCGGGGGTGCGCTCTCCTTCCAGAACCTCCTGATCTACCTCATTGAAAAATATGCGGGCCGCGATGTGGCGGTTCTCGCCGCCAAGACCTTCATGATCGATATCGATCGCGACTCGCAGTCGCCCTTCACCATCTTCCGCGGACAGAAAGAACATGATGACGAGCCGGTGGTGAAAGCACAGGATTTTATCGAGAAGAATTTTACCGAGAAACTTTCGGTAGACCAGCTGGCCTCGATGGTTGCCGTTTCCCGGCGGAACTTCGAGCGGCGCTTCCGGAAGGCTACCGACAATTCGGTAGTGGAATACATCCAGCGCGTCCGCATCGAAGCCGCGAAGAAAAGCCTTGAGTCGACCCGAAAGAATGTGAACGAGGTGATGTATGAAGTTGGCTACAACGACATGAAGGCCTTCCGCACCATCTTTCGCAAAGTGACGGGACTCTCGCCGGTTGAATACCGCAACAAATACAACCCAAGGCTGGTGGAAGTGGCCTGAGCCTCCTTCCGATACTTACTGCATCGGTGTGATCGCGATGCCGCGGATCATCCGCTGCGTCTTGCCCGCATTCCGTGCAGCGCCCGTAGCGAGGTCGATGTAGTAAAAGCGGTACTTGTTGCCATTGCTCTCGTCCATCTGCCCGTCTTCCAGGCCACGGCCATAGAGCGCTGCGATGGCCACGGAATTATCCGGCGCGATATCGAAACCTGCTTCACCCAGGGCCTGCACACCCAGCGAACCCACGGGTACGAGCGTGCCCGCATTCGGCGGGTTCTGGATCATCAGCCGGTCGCCGGCCACATCGATGTCGTAAAGCACCGTGCTCGTTGCCCCGGCAAAGGAATTGGTGTACGCCGCTGCGGTTACCATCGCGCCGGCCGGGTTGAGGTTGCCGTCAACAGCGGCAAGGCCGCCGGTGATGGGGTTCAGGCGCAGGTTCTGGCCGGTATTGGTCACCAGCCGGATGCGATCTACCGTGGGGTTGAAATCGAAGCCAACTTCAGTTCCGTTGATGGCGGGGGTGAAGCCGCTGCCCACCGCTGTTGCGGCGCCGGTACTGAGGTCAATCGTATAGAGCTTGCTGGCAGAGGAAACGCCATAAAGCTGGCCGGTTGCCGGACGGAAGTCGATCGCCAGCAGCTGCTCGCCGGAGGCAAGACCGGTGATGCCCACGGCGCCTTGCTCCCGTAAAGGATTGCCGGATGCATAACGGACCAGCTCATTCGCTGTGGTCAGGGCATAGAAGAGCGTCCCTTTCGGCGCCGCGCGCTCGGCACGGGCAGCCGTGGTTATTTCTTGCGCATCGTCCATCGATTTCTGGCAGGAGGTCAGGGCAAGGCCCAGGGCGCCGGCAAGCGCGCCGTAACGGAGCAGTAATTTCATGTTGGTAAGGTTTGTTGTTTCCGAGATACGAAAGCAGCAACCGGTTTGGATTGAGGCGGAGAAAAAACCCCGGACCTGCCGGTATTTTTCTTTCGCCTCCGCGTGCCTCTTTTCCGCTCGTCCGTGATCGGCTCGTTACCTTTGGCGGCCATGCGCACGAAGACGAAAGGAACGGAGCAGAAACATGCGCTCACCGCCGAGCAGCAGGCCATCATTGCGGCTACAGGTCCCCTGAAGATCAATGCCGTGGCCGGCTCGGGCAAAACCAGCACCATCATCGAATACGCCGCGTCGCGGCCGAAAGAGGCACGCATCCTTTACCTTGCCTTCAACCGCACCGTTCGCCTCGAGGCTGAAAAACGATTCGCGGCCCTGGGGCTCGCCAATGTGCGCATCGAGACCGCGCATTCCCTCGCCTTCCGCAACGTGGTGCCCCGCTTCGGCTACACGGTGCGCGCGCAGGGCTACAAGACGCGCGAACTCGCAGAGCTGCTGGGGCTCAGCGGGCATGGCGAGAAGCATGGGGAATACATCCTGGCCAATCATATCGGTAAATACATGGCCGTGTTCTGCAACAGCGACAGAGCCAAGGTGCAGGAACTGGATTACCTCGACCAGGTAGGCGACGAAAAGGCGAAGCAGTTCGTAAAAACCTTCCACGAAGCCATCCTCCGCGGCACGCGGGTGCTGCTTGCGAAGATGGACCGCGGCGAGATCGAGTGCACGCATGATTTCTACCTGAAGAAATTCCAGCTGATGCAGCCCCTGCTCGACTTCGACTACATCCTTTTCGATGAAGGGCAGGATGCGTCGCCGGCCATGCTCGACATCTTCCTCCGGCAGAACGCTACCCGGGTGATCGTGGGCGACAGCCACCAGCAGATCTATTCCTGGCGGCATGCGATCAATGCCATGGAACGCGTGCACTTCCCCGCCTTCGGTCTCACCAGTTCCTTCCGGTTTGGCGAGCCGATCGCCCTGCTGGCGAAAGCGGTATTGGGCTGGAAACGTTTTACCGGCGACCCGCCACCCGTAATGATCGAAGGGAAGGGCGGCCCGGCAAAAACGGGCAGCAAGGCCACCATTGCGCGCAGCAACCTTGGCCTCCTCCTCGAAGCCATCAATTATATCACCGATCATCCCAAGGCAAAGAAGCTTTACTTCGAAGGCAATATCAATTCCTACACCTATGCCGACGACGGCGCTTCCCTTTATGACGTGCTGCACCTCTTCAACGGCAAGTACGACCTCATCCGCGATCCGCTGATCCGCACGATGACCACGCTGGAAGACCTGGGAGAATACGTGGAGAAAACAGAGGACGGGCAGCTGGGGATGATGATCGAGATCGTGGAGGAATATGGCAACGAGATCTACGACCTGCTGCGCGACCTCAAGGCGAAACATGTGGGCGACGCACACCGGCAGGAGGCCGAGATGATCTTCTCCACCGTGCACCGGGCCAAGGGCATGGAGTATGATTTCGTTTACCTGGCCGATGATTTCGTGACCGAGTCCAAGCTCGAATGGCTGAGCGCCGAAGGCAGTCTCGATGAAGAGCGGCAGCAATTGCGTTGGAACGAAGAGATCAACCTGCTGTATGTGGCGGTCACGCGCAGTCGCGGACACCTGTCAGTGCCAGCCGCCCTGCTGCCGAAAGGATTTATCCCCGGAACCGACATTATCGTACGACAGCCCAAACCGAAGGAAGAGCCCGAAACTGCGGTGAAAGAAACGACCTACAGCCGTCCGCGCAACCGCTGGCAGGGTGTTAAAGATGAAGCCCCCTCCTACCGGGAGTCGAGGCTGCAGCAAAAGAACGTGGGGAATGCCTGGTCGGAAGAATCCGACGAAAGCCTCCGCCGGCTTTTTCACAAAGGCGTGCCCATCTCCAAAATGGCAACGATGCTGGCGAAAAGCAAGGGGGCTGTTCTCAAGCGCCTCCGCGAACTGGGCTGCCTGGGCGAGTGATCAGCCGCGGGCAGCCGCTTCCAGTGTAGCGATATCGATCTTCTTCATGGGCATCATGGCCTGCATCACCTCACCTGCATTGGGCCCGCTCATCAGGCTGCCCATCTGCCTGGGCACGATCTGCCAGGAAAGGCCGTACTTGTCTTTCAGCCAGCCGCACATGCTCTCGCTGCCGCCATCGGCCGTCAACGCATTCCAGAACGAATCGATCTCCGCCTGGTCTTCACAAGGCACCACAAACGATAGCGCTTCGTTGAAGGTAAAGCGCGGCCCTCCGTTCATGGCGAGGTAGGGCTGGCCGTTGAGCGAGAAGGGCGCCACGAGCACCTTGCCATCGGGCAAACGGGAGGGCGTGCCCAACTGGCTGTTGGGGAAAATGGATACATAGAACCGTGCTGCTTGCTCAGCCTGGTCGTTGAACCAAAGGAAGGGAGTAATGGTTTGCATGACAGGTAATTAGGCAACAAACATACAACGGTGCGCTCTGGCTTGCCGGGAGGATCGCGGCAATGTCGGGGCAGGATGCGACAGAAGTGGCTGTTAACCGTTAATTTAGACGACCAACAGGAGAAAGTTATGGATGATGTCAGGGAGTTCTTTCAGGGGCTCTTTCGCTACGACCTTTGGCCACCACGATGGCGCTGCGGCTACTGGAGCGATTTTCACGGGTGGATCTATGTGATCAGTGAGCTGATCATCTGGGTCGCTTACTTCCTCATTCCCCTGATCATCCTCAACTATTTCCTGAAGAAGAAATCAAGCATCCGCTTCCGAAAGGT
>CBHWDR010000001.1:0-24676 GCA_966112575.1 uncultured Chitinophagales bacterium | reverse complement strand
CCTTTTCCTTCGACAGGGCATGGATCATCTGGAAGAGATCATCCTGCTGAACGCCTCCGTAGCGTGTTTCCACCTTCATCTGCAGGTTGCCTTCGGCATCGATGACGCCGCGGATGGCGCGAAGCTGGACGTTCTCACGGATCTGGTAGCGCGGGGTCGACACCAGGGTCCCTCCCTCTTCGTTTACCACCAGCGCCTTGCGGTTGGCCGTGAAGGCACTGAGGTAGCCGGCAGGCAGGTCCTGGCTGGTGCATTCGAGCCAGACCGTATCTTTTTCCAGCGGCACGCTCAGGATCACGTGGTTGAATTGCTGGGAAGGAAAATCTTCGATGATGGGCCGCGCGCGGCCGGCCTTGACCAGGGTATAATTGGAACGGATGCCCGCTGCTTTCAACAGGCTGTACATGTAATTGGTCAGGGCCTTGCAATCGCCATAGCCTTTCTGCGCCACATATGCCGCATCGAAGGGCTGCCAGCCACCCAGGCCCAGCTGGATCGAAATATAGCGGGTCTGGCTTTGCAGGTATCCGTAAAGTACGCGGATCTTCTCCCGGACATCTGTCATACCCGCGGTGAGTTCCTGTACCTTGCGCTGCACGTTTTCAGGGAGGGCATCCTTGTCCCGGCGCAGGGTGGCCACGAATTTTCCGAACTCCTTCCAGCTGCTCATATTTCCCTTATAGCCCTGGATCTCGAATTCGCTGGGCGCGAAAAGTACCATGGTGGTCACCTCCGACCAGGAAGGAGCCGCATAAGGCAGGCGAACGGCCTTCAGGTCCTTCACTTCCCACTTCATCACCCGGGCACCTTTTTCTCCGGCAGTAACCTGGGGCTCCCCGGCATAATTGAAGGCCCGGTAACGAACGGTATAGTCGGCCGGGCAGATGATCGAATACGCACTTTGGGCAACTGCCACTTCCTCGCCATCCTGGGGCACCCAGGCCGGGAAGAATAAGGTGTTGTTGTATTTTGTTTCCACTTCGTACTCCACCGTGTAAGGATAGGTGCGGTAATAAAACTGATGCACTTTCCTGCGGTTATCATCCATCAGGTTGTTGTCGTCCACGGCGGTCAGGTCCGATACATCTTTCGGCTTGAGTTTCTTCAACTGGTTGCCGGCCGCGTCGTAGAGCGCCCCTTCGATGGAGCGGATCTGTTGCAGCTTGTCGTAGAACTCCATCAATACGGCATTGTTGTCGCCATTCTCGTTGAGGACGGTGAGCGCATAGCGATGGCGTAGAACCGCTTCACCGGTATTTATGATCCGGAACTCCATCTCCTCCATGCGCTTAACCACATTCGCACCGGTGCGCAGGCCTTCGGGGATCGCGCTCACGGGATATTTGCCATCGCCGGCACGAACGAGGATAGCGGTGAGCAGGGCTATAGAAACCAGGAGAAATCGCATGTCTTATTTTTTCTTTTTGAGAACGATCTGCTCATTCTCCTTATTTACGATCAGGTTATAGAATTCCCGGAGGGTCTCATACTCTTCGGGAAGGAAGAGGGTCCGGTTGACTTTCACGCGGCAGCGCATCGAGATGGTCGAACTCGATTGGGTAATGCGATACTCGAAGTAGGCGCTCTCCTGGTCGTCGAACTTGGCAACGACCTGCTTGGGCAGCTCGTCCACCACGTAGCCATCGGGCACCTCCATGCTGAAGATGACGGTCTCGTCCATCGTATAGGGCATCTCCACCGGGTAGAAGCGGTTGGCGGAAGCAAAGGGGTTCTTGCGGAACCGCTCGCCGAACATCGGGTTGAGATAGATGATATCTTCCTTGCCATGGTCGAAGTTGAATTCGTACACCAGCTTCACCGGGTCATCGAAGCGTGAAAGGGAGTCGGCTTGAAACTTCTCGATCTTTACATCAGAACCAAAGTCCTTTTCGAGCTGGGTAATAAAAGCTTCCTTCCCCTTCTCCCGGATCCGCTCACGGATCATATACGACTCGTAATAGCCATTCGACTGGCTCATGCTGCCCGACCAGCCCTTGGGGGTAACCGCCAGGAACATGGCGGTCGTCTTCTTCTCCAGGACAGAATCAGCTGAAAGGAAAACAGGTGTCGCTTCTTCATTCACCACCCGCGCGTGTCCGTTATAGCAATTAGGTAACAGGCGGCCGAAGCCCAGCCGGGGATGACTGGCATCCAAGTAAACGGGTTTGCCATCGATGATGGCCCGCGTGATCACGTAATTGAAGGCTGTGATCATGGGGTAATATTCCAGTGCATAGCCATGGTCGGTGGTGCTGACGATCACCGGCTCGGCCTGGATTCCGGAATAGCGGAGCATGGCGGTCAGCAGCAGGTTCACCTCCGATACGCTTCCCTTCTTGAGCCGGAGCACTTCTTTCAGGTTGGTCTCGTGGAACAGGGCCGAATGATCGGTGCAGATGAACTGATCACGCACGTATTCGAAAATGCCCCGGGCTTTTTCTTCGTTGGAGCGCAGGCTGGCCGTGATCGGCTTCAGGTCATCGGAGAGCCAGTGATTGGCGGTGGAGATCTGCTTGGCGAAGTTCTCCGAGTTGAGCAGGTCGTTCATCAGCCCGGGCCAGGTGTTGCGGTAATCGCGGGGCGAGAGCGGGTAGTTCTGCGAGGCGAGCTGGAACTCGATCCGGGTGATGTGGTTGCGCAGTGTAGAGGTGTATTGCTCTAACTTGAGCTCCGGCACATCCTTCATCACCCAACGGTAATCGGTTACGCCCGCGTTGAAATTCGTCCGTTCGGTGGCGCCGGCCGTGCGCGTATCTGCAACGCTAAAACTGCTTGCTCCATCTTTCTTGTCGTTGATGAACAGGGGGTGGTAGCCACGGCTGAGGAAGGCGTAGGAAAAGAACTGCGGCACGCGCAGGGTGTATTCGCTCCAAAGCACCGGCACCGAGCCCTGGAAGTACCAGGGATCCAGGTTCCAGATATAATCGCTCAGCATCGTGTATTCGTATTCAATGATGCAGCCCTCCTTCACGTTGGGAAATGTGAACTTGCGCACCATGCGGTTCTTGCTGATCTTCTCTTTGAAGATGGCCGATTTCTCCAGGTCCGACTCCACGACCTTCCCACCCTCGAGGTTGTAGGTCACGGCCTTGAGCTTGTCGAGCTTTTCTTCGTCCGTACCATTGGTATAGAGGCTGATCTCCACATCGGCTTCCTTATAGCCGTTCTTGTTGAGGATGTGTACCACCCGATGCCGCTTGAAGCGGATCGAAAACCATCCCTTGGAATTTCCGTCGATGGAGGCCTCGCCGATGTCGGAGAGCACTACGGCATTGGCGCCGCTATCGATGGGGTAGGTTTTCCTGGAGAGGTCGGCGGCACTGATCTTGCCGAATTTGACATAAGGGCTGGATTGCTGGGCGCAAAGGCCAAGGGTGAAAAACAAAAGGAACAGGGACAGCGCTGGTTTCATAAACAGTTAATTCTTAGCGCCGAATGTTATAAATTATTTTCAAAATTCTAAATGTTCCAGCCGGATTCTTTCCACACTAAGGATTTTCCGGGACCTTTGCGCCGTGAACACAGCGACCCAACAGGTAAAGGAGCTGGCCCGGGTATTCGGGTTCGACCAGTGCGGCATCGCCAAAGCCGTTCGGCTGGACGAGGATGCCCGCAGGCTGGAGCGATGGCTGGGGCAGGGCATGCATGGTCAGATGGCCTATATGGCCAACCATTTCGACCTGCGCGTGGATCCCTCCCGCCTGGTACCCGGTGCAAAGTCCGTGATCACGCTGTTGAAAAATTACTACCCCGAGAAGCCGATCGAGAGCGAGTGGAAGGTGTCGAAATACGCCTATGGCAAGGATTACCATGAAGTGATCCGCACTTCGCTTAATGGCATGATGGCCGAGCTGCGGAGCCGGATCGGGCAGTTTGAAGGAAGGGGCTTTGTGGATTCTGCACCCGTGCTGGAGCGCAGCTGGGCACAGCGGAGCGGACTGGGATGGATCGGGAAGAACGGCAACCTGATCACCAAAGGGAGCGGATCGTTTTTCTTCATCGCCACGCTCATCACCGACCTGGACCTGGACTATGACGATCCGTTCGCAAAAGATTACTGCGGCAGTTGCAACCGTTGTGTAGAGGCCTGCCCTACCGGGGCTATCCTGCCCGACAAGACCATCAACGGCAGCCAGTGCATCTCCTATTTTACCATCGAGCTAAAGGAGGAGATCATTCCTTCGGAAATGAACGGGAAGTTCGCCAACTGGATGTTCGGTTGCGATACCTGCCAGGACGTATGTCCCTGGAACCGGTTTTCGCAGCCGCATGGCGAAGCCGGGTTTCAACCCCTGCCCGAACTGATGAACCTGAAGTCGGGCGAGTGGGAAGCGCTGACCGAAGAAGCATTCAACCGGGTGTTCCGGAACTCGCCGCTGCGGCGCACCAAACACCGTGGCATCCAGCGCAACCTGCGTTTTCTAAAGGGCGAGCCCTAGCTTGATCGTCCAGCGGCGAAAGATGTAATCCGTTTCATACTTCCTGGCGCCCCACCAGACCGGCCAGGGCTGATCGGTATCGAATTCCGGCTTCAGGGTCTGGGTTTCCTTCATGGATTTCTGAGAATAGCCGGCTGTGAGCAATACCGCGGTGCCCAGCTTGCGGATCGGCAATAGGTAGCCGACACCCGCATCGAGATAGATCCCGCCTTTGAATTCGTAGTTATAGAAGGGACTGGGGAACTCCGGCTCATTCTTGCCGGTAGCCAGGTTCCCGCCGATATCGAAGTAAACGAAGCTGGCCTTTTTTCGCTCGTGGAGCTTATACCGCAGATCGGCGAACAGGGGCAGGGAGCGCGCGTAATACCAGTCGAGTCCTGTGCCCAATCCTGCAAAGAACCGCTTCGACCAGGCGCCCTGCACGGTTTGCACAGCCAGCGCGTCGCCGGAGGCGCCGGTAACCAGTCCGGCCGTGTAAAAAGAGCCGTACTTCCATCTCTTCTTCTGTTGCGCCTGACCGCCGGTTGCGGCGACCAGGAACAGGATGATCAACAGGGTTCTCATCGTGCAATAATGATCTTGCTGAGTAATTGCAGGTCGCTGCCGTTGCTGTACTGATACTGGTAGAGCCCATCCTGTGCCACCACGATGGCTCTTCCGCCCAGGAGGATCACATCGGAGGGGACGATGCCGGTAACGGTCTTCAGCAGCTGCAGGTTCGATACGTTCGACGCATTGTACACTTTCAGTCCGCCGGCAGCATCACAGATGAAGAGCAGGTTGCCGTCCTTGCCAAGGCCATGGGGGTTCTGCATCGGGTAGACCTTCACGAGGTTGGGATTGGAAAGATTGTTCAACTGCAGCACTTCGAGCTGGTTGGTGAATCCCTGGCAGGCCGTGCCCGAACGCAGGGTAACATAAGCATAATCGTTGTCGGCGATCACCGGGTCGCAACTCTGCACGTGCGAGACCTGGCCGGTCTGAACGGGTGCATCCGGGTTGGTGATATTGTAAATGAACATGCCGCTGGTAGAACCGATGAAGAGGTTGTTGCGGAAGGGATAGATCGTCTCGATATTCCATCCGATATTTCGACGGCCGGTGTTTATCGGGTTTTCAGTGGTGCTGATGTCGAAGACATCGAGCGCAGCATGACCTACCGTGTAGAGTCGCTCATTCACGATGGTGAAGCGGGCCATGGAACCGCCGGTACCGATGGGTGATACGGAAGCCGAACCTCCGGAAGAACTGTTTGCCGTGTAGGACATGAACACATCGCCGCTCTTGAGAAAACCGCCAATGGAGCCGGCCTCTGTTACCGTCGTATCCCGTTTTTCCCAATCCACGATCACCTTGGTTGTGTCGTTGTTAAAATATCCGGTGTACGCACGGTGCGGGAAGATATCTTCCACCACTTTCTTCAGCACCACCTGATTCGGGTTGGTGATGTCGATCGCAACCAGGTCGGTATAAAGGTCGGCGTAAAGGGTATTGCCTTTAACCGCCATGTCGAGGTTACCGGGGATGTCTACGAAGGCAATGCTTCGCGGCTGCGCTGGATTGGAATTATCGAATACATGGATGCCGCGATCGGTCTCGTTCAGGAAAAGATAATTGCCGCGAACATAGATCTTGCCGGGATGCTCTACGGCCCGGGGCGCATTGCTCCGGATATTGGCACGCACTTCAGCCGTGGTCCTGTAGATCGGCTTGTAGTAGGTGTAGGTGTAGGTCCTGTTATAGGAATCTTTCATACAGCCCTGGAGCAGCAGGAGTCCAAGACAGAGCATGAGGGAAAATGCAGATCGAACGAGTGTCATTGCAGTATGGTTTATCCTTCGTTGACAGCGCGGGTTTCCGCACCGTTGCGTCTTGCTGTTATTATTTTTTCAGCATCCACTGCACCTGCAGGCCATAGGCCAGGAGGTGGCTCTTTTGCGTGTCTTTATACAATTTCGAGAAGCTGTATTGCAGTTGCGGCCCTATATGTACCTGGCGACCGGAGAGCCGCAGCTCTGCGTTCAACCCGAGTTTTCCCACCACCTGTGTGCGGGTGAAGGAACTCGGGTCGTAATAATAATATTGCCCCCCGTAATTATAACTTAATGCGTTGGTGAACAGCAGCTGCTGCACGGCAACACCGGCCTGCAGCGATACCGGCAACTTGTTTGCCGGCTTCCATTCGATCGCCAGTGGCAGGGAAAGGAAATGGAATACATTCCGATAGTCATTCACGCTTGCGCTGCTCTGGCTGTACTGGTTGAGGTAGTTATAAAGTCCGGAAGCGGAATCCGCCACCTTGCCCACGGCCTGGGTGGTGCTGTAGAAATCCCATTGGAGGCCGGTGGTGAACTTCACGTTTCGGCCCAGGCTTTTCTTGATCACGATGCCCGCGCCGGCAGCCAGTCCAGGCCTGGCCGCTGCTTCCTCGTAATAGCGGTTGCCCAAACTGCTGCCAACGTTCGGTTGACTTGCCGGCGTCATGTCGGCTGACTTCATACCCCCGAAGAAGGCCAGCGGTTCTGCGTAGCGTGCCTGCCCGATCGAGCCAAAGAGGCCCAACTCCCATTTGCGCAGCAGCTTGCGCGCTGCGGTTTTCTTCTGGACGGCCGGCGCTTTCTGCACTACGCTATCCACGGCAGCCGCCTGCGGCGTTTTCGCCGAACTGTCTTTTACCTGCGAAACGGTTGCACCTTCCTGCGCAACAACCGGGTTTTCCGGTGCGCCGGTGCGCACCGCATTGGCGTCAGCCGAAGGGGGAAGGTCCTGCCCTGCCTGCACGGCTGCTGTGGGTGCCGGGTTCACGCGAATCCTGGCCTTTGTCTGCACACCCCGGGAAGGCGGAGTGTTGGATGCTAAAAGAACGGTCGTTGGCCCGGAAGCCTTGCTGGTTGCGGGGACGGCAGATCCGGTACTCAATGGCATTGCATCCATATCGGGCGTACTCGTTGCAGTAGCAGCCGGTTGCGGCTTCGACGGACGCGGGTTTGCCGGGGAAACCGGGTTTGTTTCCACTGGTGCGCCCTGGCGGGCCTGCACCTTGTTCTCGCCCTGGCCCTTCATCAGCCACCAGCCACCGAGGGCGAGGAGGAGGAAGAGGGGCAGCCAGAAGATCAGCCGGCGCCGGTCCTTCTTCGGCCGGATCTGCTCTTCGATCCGGGGCCAAACGGGAGCCGAGGGAACCAGGTCGAGTTCCTCCAGCTTCTGCTGTACCCTTTTTTCAAATTCATTTTGCATAAAGCGTCTTTTTTATGCCGTTATTTTTTTGCTCGATCCACTGCACGAGCAGGGCGCGGGCCCTGGCGTACTGCGACCGCGATGTGCTTTCATTGATGCCCAGGATCTTCCCGATCTCCACATGCGAAAAGCCTTCTACCGCATAGAGGTTGAAGATGGTCTGGTAACCGGGAGGCAGCTGCCGGATGAGGTCTGCCAGCTCTTTGGCTTCCATCCTGAGCTCGGGATTGCTCTCCTGCGCCGCCACGTGCAGGTGCTCTTCCGGGAAGAAGAGGTCGTGCTGGTACCGAACGTTCCGTTTCAGGAAATTGATGGCCGTGGTCACCATGATCCGGCGGATCCAGCCACCCAGTTCCCCCTGGAAGCGATACTGGTGCAGGTTGAGAAAGGCCTTCACAAAGCCCTCCTGGAGCACGTCTTCCGCGTCGGCCATGGATTTGGTGTAGCGGTAACAAACGGCTAACATGGGACGGGCGAACTGCTCATAGAGCTGCCGCTGCGCCGCCGGGCGCCCCTTCAGGCAATCTTTTACCAGTTGATGGTCATCCATGTGGAAGGCTTCCGGTGGGTTGACAAGCGCGGGTGGCGAAACGTTGCAGCAGGCGGGAACTTATTTCGCCTGGCCCGTATCGGCCGGCTGACGCTCGATCTCGGCCTTCATATTTTCCAGCCCTTCCTGCATCATGGTACCGTAGGTGTTTTCTAAAAAGAGGCTGCCGAATTTCTTCCAGGGCAGCCACCCGAGGTGGAAATCGATATACCACTGCAGGGTCAGGGAGTCGGCATGGGGATGATGGATCTGGAAAACGGTGGTCAGCGGGTCGCGGCTGCCCTGCTGCCATTGCATGACGGTGGTCGAATCGGTGCGCTCGTCTCCCACCACGCGGATCGGGTCGATGCGGCGGTTGTCGACACCCGGCCGCATCATGGGCAGCCAGGCGCTCCAGCGCCCGGTGTCGCGCACCAGGTTCCAGACCCGTTGCTCCGAGCCTCCCGCGAGGTTGATGGCCTTGGAGATGCGCACCCGCCCCGGGATCAGCAGGGAGATGAGGGTAACGAGAACAAAAAGAAAGAACAGGCTGATCAGCCCGAGTTTGATGATACGCACGGTATTCTGTTTTACTCCCAGCGGAACACGCGGGCAGTGACGATATAAATAAGCAGTCCCCAGGCAGTGAGGATCAGCAGCTGCTCCCAGCAGGAAGCCAGTGAAGCCCCTTCGAACGCGATGTTCCGCATGGCATCGTTCACGGCCGTCAGCGGCAGGAACTTGATGATGGGCTGCAGGAATTCGGGCAGGGCGGAACGCGAGAAGAACGTACCCGAGAGAAAATACTGCGGGAACATGAACAGGTTGGCATAGATCGGGATCACGTTCTGGTTCTTCGACACGCCGCTGATGAAAAAGCCAAAGCCCATGAACACGAGGAGGGCGATGAAGGAAACGACGATCATGTTCACTACCGTGATCCAGCCCTGGGCCAGGTGAAAATCATACATGAAATGACCGAAGGCGATCAGCACCACCACGGTCAGGAGGTTGAAGATCACTTTCGACAGGCCTTCTCCCAGGAGAATGGAGCTGCGTTTCACCGGGGTGGCATACATGCGCTTGAGCACGAGGGTTTCGCGGAGGGAATAAAAAAGGAAGGAGATGCCGAAAACTGCGGAACCGATGAGCGAGAAGCCGATCATTCCCGGAAGGAAGAAATCGATCAGGCGGTAGGGACGGCTGCCCTTCTCCATCCGGATGGCCACGTCGGCAGCCGTGGGGCGCGTGGGATAGAGCGAGTCGTCGATATGCGCGATGATGCCCTTGATGGTGGACAGGGCTTGTCCGAACTCCCGGCCGCTGGCTTCCGAGGTACGGAGCCCGATCACATAAGGCGCGCGGTGGGCCGAAGCCGTGGTGTCGGGGACGGAACGCACATCGATAATCGCGGCGATCCGACCTTTCTGCAGCTCTTCCTCGATGTTCTTCTTCTTCGGGTCAACGAAGTGCAGCGAAGGGTGGTTGCGCAGCGCCCGGTAGATTTGTGCGCTCGAATCCACAGCGGGCTCGAAAGCCACATCGGCCTTACCGCCGCCGTTTCCGCCGAGGGAGCCGAAGATCCAGATCAGCACGATGGGAAAGAAGAGCGAAAAGAAAACCGACTGCGGACTGCGAAAGGTGGCGCGCAGGCTGGCTTTGGTAATGGCCAGCATTGCCCTGACCTGGTTGTATTGTTTTGGCATCGGAGAGAATGGCCGCAAAAATAGGTTACCGCGTTATGAAATCAAATGGAAGCCTTGCCTGGGCCGAGCCGGTGAGCTGGCGGATCTTCAGCAGCTGCTGGTACACCCGGTATTGCTCCTCTCCCAGCTGCTCGCGGATCAGCACCTGGGGCTCCGTCTTGCTCTTGCCGAAAAGGTTGGAGAGGAAACCCTGCTTTTCCGGGTATTCCTTGATCCCGTAATCTCCGAGCTTCGCCAGCCGGGCCGCCGACTCGATGGCCTGCTGCAGGGATCCCAGGCGGTCGACCAGGCCGAGCCGAAGACCATCCTCGCCGCTCCAGACCCTTCCCTGCGCAATGGAGTCGATAAACGCCACCGGCTTCTTCCGGCCTTCGGCCACGCGCTGCTTGAACAGGGCATAGGTGCGGTCCACACCCTGCTGCGCAATGCGCTTCTCCGGTTCCGTCATGGGCCGGTAAATGCCCCCGAGGTCGGCATAGGGACCGGTCTTCACGCCGTCAAAGGTGACGCCCAGCTTGTTTTTAAAGAACCCGCTCATCTCGGGGATCACGATGAAGACCCCGATCGAGCCGGTGATGGTATTGGGCTGGGCAAAGATCGAATCGGCACCGCAGCCAATGTAATAACCACCCGACGCAGCCACATCGCCAAAGCTCACCACCACGGGCTTGCCTTCCTCGCGGGCCTGGTGTAGCTCCCGCCAGATCTTCTCCGAAGCAAGGGCGCTGCCGCCGCCGGAGTTGACGCGCAGCACGATGGCCTTGACCGAATTGTCCATCCGCACCTTGCGAAGAAGGCGCACATATTTATCGCCCCCGATCTGTTCGGCCGACCCTTCGCCGTCCACGATATCACCCTGGGCATAGACCACGGCTACGCGGCCCGAACCGGTTTTCACCACCGAAATGGCTTCGCCATAGGTAGATATGGCTACGAGGCTGAGCTTATCGGTACGCCCCAGCTTGAGGGTATTCTTGATCTCGTCTTTTACCTGGTCGTCGTAGCGCAGCGCATCGACCAGCTTATTATTTACCGCATCCTGGGGCTCCCGGATCGCGGCGGAATCGGCCAGCAGGCGCAGCCGCGTGGAGTCGAGGCCGCGGGATTTCGCGGTCTGGGCCAGCAGGTGCCGGTAGATATCGCCCAGCCATTCGATGGTCTGCAGGCGGTTCTCGGGGGTCATGGCCGTGGTGCGGAAAATCTCCGTAGCGCTTTTGAACTTGCCGGCGTAGAAGATCTGGGGGCGGATCTCGAGCTTGTCGAGCATGTCTTTAATGAAGGGCAGCTCGATGGCCATGCCGCGCCAGTCGAAGTCACCGGCGGGGTTGAGGTAGACCTTGTCGGCTACGCTGGCCACGAAATAGGAAGACTGGTCCATAAGGTCGGCGTGTGCGATCACGAATTTCCGGCTGGACTTGAAATCGATGAGGGCGGCGCGGAGCTCTTCGCTCGAAGCGAAGGAGTTGCCGTTGCCGTTGGCGCGGATGAGGATGCCGCGGATGTGGCCGTCGTCTTTTGCATGGCGGATCAGGCGCACCACATCATAAAGGCTGGGCGCTTCAGCCTGGCCGGCCAGCTGGGCAAAGGGATTCTCAGCCCTGCGGTCGGGGAAGGTCTGCGCCAGGTCCACCACCAGCACGGATTTATCGGGAATATCGGGCTTATCCTTGCTGGCAAGGCTGGAAGCAATGCCTACCAGGATGAAGAAACCGAGTACGGTAAAAATGAGAAGCGCCAACAGGGTAGCAAAAAATATTTTGAAAAAGCCGCGCATAGGATTTCTTTGTGTGCTTAAAAATAGGAGTTAATTGACGCCGACCGAATCCCATTATACCAATTCCCCTTCTGCTTATACGAACCGGGCCTATCTGCTCACCGGGGGGAATATGGGCGACCGGGTGGACCTGCTCCGAAAAGCGGCCGCGCTGATCGAGGAAAACTGCGGCCCGGTGGTCCGGACCTCGGCCATCTATGAAACCGCCGCCTGGGGGCTCGAAGACCAGCCCTCCTTCCTCAACCAGGTGATCGAACTCCAGACCGGGCTTGCGGCGCCGGAGCTGATGCAGGCCCTCCTTGGGATCGAACGGGAGCTCGGAAGGGTCCGTGATGCCCGCTACGGTCCCCGGCTGATCGACATCGACATTCTCTTCTACAACGATGCCGTGATCGACACGGAAAACCTCCTCATTCCCCACCCCCGCATGGACCAGCGCCGCTTCGTGCTCACTCCACTCAACGAATTGATCCCCCATTTCGTTCACCCGGTGCTGGGCGCAACCGTGGCGCAACTCCTGGCCGACTGCGCTGACCCGTTGGCAGTGAATAAATTTAGTTGAGAATTGCCGCCGGTCCTCCTTACTTTGCCGGCTTACTGCTGATGAAGTACACGTTTATTACCATTGAAGGCAACATAGGTGCGGGAAAGACGACCCTGGCGAACCTGCTTTCCAAACACTACAATGCGCGACTGATCCTGGAGGAGTTCGCCGATAACCCTTTCCTTCCGAAGTTCTATGAAGACCCTTCCAAATACGCATTCCCGCTCGAGCTTTTCTTCATGGCCGAGCGCTTCAAGCAGCTGAAGGACCTCATCGGACAAAAAGACCTGTTCCAAAGCCTCACCATCACCGACTACCTGTTCACCAAATGCCTGCTCTTCGCCAAGGTGAACCTGCCCGAGGATGAGTTCCGCCTTTACCAGCGGCTCTTCGAGATCATCCACCAGCAGCTCGTACAGCCCGAGATCCTCATCTACCTGCATGCGCCGGTAAACAAGCTGCAGCAGAATATCCGGAAGCGCGCGCGCCCCTACGAGCAGGCGATCCCCGACGACTACCTCTTCAACATCCAGGAGACCTATACGCACTACATTAAACAGCATAATATGAAGACGCTGTTCGTCGATGCGAGCAATGCCGATTTCCTGCACAATCCGAAGCACATGCAGGTGATCCTCGATGCACTCGAACGCGAGTGGACCGACGGCCAGCATTACCTTTCCCTGCCTTGAAACCCGGCCCGCCTCAACCATTCGTTTGCGTAAATGCCATTCGTATATTCGCCGGATGGCTTTCACCCGGCAGACCCTTACGCCCCTGAATTACCGGGAATACCGGCTCTATATTTTCGTCCGCTTTTTCTACATCATGGCCCTCCGGATGGTAGGCACCGTGGTTGGCTATCAACTCTACAACCTCACGAAAAGCTCCTTTACCATTGGCATTGTAGGCCTGTCGGAGTTCGTGCCGGTGTTCCTGCTGGCCCTGTATGCCGGCCATGTGATCGACCGGTCCGACAAACGCACCCTGCTCCTGCGCTGCGTCTCACTTTACTCGCTCTGCGTGGTTGGCCTGGTGGTGCTGACCATTCCTTCCGTGGAACGATCCCTGAGCATCTCCCTGCTCTGCCTTTGCTTTTATGCGGTCATTTTTTTTACCGGCGCGATCCGGGCCTTTGCCGGCCCGGCAACCAATGCGCTGGTGGCCCAACTCGTGCCGCGGGAAGTGCTGCCCTACGCGGTGAACCTCGGCTCCACCACCTGGCTGGCGGCTTCGATCACGGGCCATGCCACCGCCGGCCTGCTTATCGCCACCGCCGGGGTACACAACACCTTCATCATCATCCTGCTCTACGTACTCCTGGCCGACTTCGCCCTTTCGAGGATCACGCGGAAGCCAGTGCAGCACAACAATACGCAGGCGAAGACCTGGGACAGCGTGAAGGAAGGCCTTCGCTACGTGAAGGGAAACAAGACCCTTCTCGGCGCCATGTCGCTCGATCTTTTCGCCGTGCTCTTCGGCGGCGCCCAGGCTCTGATCCCCGAGTTCTCGCACCGGATCCTCGAGGTGGGACCGATCGGTTTCGGATGGCTGAACGCAGCCATCGATATCGGTTCGGTATTGATGATCATCCTGCTGACGCTCACGCCGATGAAAGGACACCAAGGCCGGACGCTCATGTTCGCTGTGGGCGGTTTTGGCGTCTGCATTATCGTTTTCGGGCTCTCGAGCTGGTATTGGATCTCGTTCTTCGCCCTGGTGATCGCCGGCATGCTGGATGGCATCTCCGTTGTGATCCGCGGCACGATCCTGCAGCTTACCACGCCCGACGAAATGCGGGGCCGCGTAAGTTCGGTGAACTCCATGTTCATCAACTCCTCCAATGAATTGGGACAGTTCGAAAGCGGCTTTACGGCCCGCCTCTTCGGCGGCGTGCAGCCGGCAGTGATCTTCGGCGGCATCATGACCCTGGTTGTGGTGATCATCGCCTGGATCAAAGCGCCCCGCCTCCGGAAATTTGAATACTAGAAGATCATGGCGCCGAAACGGATGCCGAACGCATCGCGGGTGTAGGTGTACCCCGGGTTATGGAAATCGAAGCGGGAGTAGCCTACAGTGAGCACGGGACGCGCCTTGCTCCGGGTGGCAAAGGCGGCGCCGATGCCGGCGAAGAAAGTGAACCCGCCCTTGCGGCGGTAATTCTCATTGCCAACGCGATATTTCCGGTCGTAAAAACCATAGCCGGGCTCAAGGTAGAGCACAGGCACGGCCCGGCCCGACCGTCCGGCCGGGAGGAAGGAGAACTTCAGCTGGGTGGGCAGGTAGGCGCCGCCTTGGTCCCGGAAATGCACGAGCCCAAGCTGTGCGCCGAGATACATGCCCTTCCCGATACCGGCATTGCCGCTGAGGTGGAAACCGGGTGCCGGGTCAACGCCCTGACTGAGATACAGGGCCGCATCCAGGCCTACATAAGTATCGCGGGACTGCGCTCCGCAAAGCAGCGGCAGCGCGAGGAGGAGGGAAAAAAGTTGTTTCATCGATAGCTGGTTTGGTTGGTGCTGACGGGCCCATCCTTGCAAAGATTTCGCCAGAGTTTTTGTTTGCTGCTGCGAAGAACCTTTTTCCCGATTCCGCGTTTTAACTTTAAACGATTAACCCCGATCGGCGATCAGCGATCAACAAACCAGCGATCTTGTATGATGCACCGCAGAACCTTCCTTCGAAACTCCGGCCTGCTTTCGGCCGCGGGGCTCTTCCCCGGCCTATTCTCTTTCGCCCGCACGCTCCATCCTTTTGATTACAAGATCCGCATGCTCCGCGGCAACGTAGGCATATTCACGGAGCGGGGCGGAACGATCGGCTTCCTGCAAAGCAGTGATGGGCAGGTGGTGATCGATGCGCAGTTTCCCGACACGGCGGCGCACCTGATCGACGAACTGAAAAAGAACGCAGCCCCGATTCGCTACCTGCTCAACACCCATCACCATGGCGACCATTCGGGTGGCAACATCGCCTTCAAAGGCATCGTGGAGCATGTGGTGGCCCATGCCAACTCCCTGGCCAACCAGAAGGCAACGGCCGAAAAGGCAAAGACGCTCGACAAGCAGCTCCTCCCCGACCTCACCTATACCCGCGACTGGAAGATGAAGATCGGCAAGGAAAAGATCAAGGCCCTGTACTATGGCCCCGGGCATACGAATGGCGACACGGTCTATCATTTCGAAAAAGCCAACATCATGCACATGGGCGACCTGATGTTCAACAAGCGGCACCCGTTCGTGGACCGCACCACGGGCGCCAATATAAGCAACTGGATCCAGGTGCTGGAACGCACGCACCGGAAGGCGGAAAAGGACACGATCATCATCTTCGGGCATTCGCTGAATGCCGGCGAGGAAACAGGCACCCGCGAGGACCTGCTGAAGTTCCGCGATTACCTCACCCAGGTGCTCGACTTCGCCCGCAGCGAGATCGCCAAAGGGACCCCCAAAGATGTATTCATCAAGAATACCGCCATCCCGGGCAACACCCTCTGGAGCGGACAGGGCATCGAACGTCCGCTGACCGCCGCATACGAAGAACTGGCCGCCGGCTGAAGCCGGCGGAATCATGAATATCGAATATAGAACAAGGAATAACGAGGGAAGATGATGCTCACCGAATAGCGCCCATTCTCGAATTCGCTAATTATCGAATTCGCTAATTACTTCTCCATCAAGCGTTCGAGCACATGGAAGGTGATGGGGCAGAAAGACGCATTCTTGAGGGTCAGGGCCTGGCGCTTGACCAGTACATCTTCATCGGTATAAGGGAAGCGGGCACAATCGGAGGGCCGCATCTCGTAGATGGAGCAGGCATTGTCGGCGCCCAGGAAGGGACAGGGAGAGGATTTGACCACGAAGTCGCCTTCTTCATCCACCCGGAGGTAGGTTTCGATGAAGCTGCTTTCCTTCATGCCCAGGTATTTGCTGATCCGCTTGACATCGGGCGTTTTGAACCGGGGCGAATAGTTCTTGCAGCAGGCGGCACAGCTGAGGCAGTCGAATTTTTCGAACGCCTCGTCATGGAGGGCAGGGAGGCGCCGGAGCACCGCATTCTTGTCGGCGCGCGCCAGGAATTGTTTGATGGATTTCCCTTTTTCCTTGTATTTCTTCTGCAAAGCCAGTTGCGGATCGGCGGCCATGGCGCAAAGAACCGAAATCATTTGAAAGCAGGAGGTTAAATTCGGCCACCAGGACCTCACGGGCGAAGGCGGGCAGCGGAAAAACGACCACCCACCCTTACCTTTGCCGCCACAAAGGAGACACCCCACTATGAGCCTTTTCAAAGCCCAATCCCGCGAGTTTCAGAACCGGCATATTGGTCCCGATGAAAACCAGACAAGGGAGATGCTGAACGCCGTTTCGGCCAGCAGCCTCAACGAACTCATCGATCGCACCGTGCCTGCCGGAATCCGGATGCACGAAGAGCTGGATCTTCCGCCGGCGATGAGCGAATTCGAATACCTCAACCACATCAAAGAGGTTTCGCTCCGCAACCAGGTATTCCGCAGCTACATCGGCCAGGGATACTACGACACGATCACGCCCAGCGTGATCCTCCGCAACATCTTCGAAAACCCGGGATGGTACACGCAGTACACCCCCTACCAGGCCGAGATTTCGCAGGGCCGCCTCGAAAGCCTGCTGAACTTCCAGACCGTGGTGAGCGACCTCACCGCGCTCCCGATCGCCAACGCTTCCCTGCTCGACGAAGCAACGGCGGCTGCGGAAGCCATGACCATGTTCTTCAACCTCCTGAACAAGGATATCAACCATACCACTCGTCCCAAATTCTTTGTGGACAATGAGACCTTCCCCCAGACGAAGGATGTAGTGCTCACGCGCGCCATCCCCGTAGGTATCGAAGTGGTCTTCGGCGATTATGCCGAAGCGGAGATCGACGAGACCTATTTCGGTACGCTGGTGCAATACCCCAACAATAAAGGCTCGGTGGAAGACTACCGCGCCTTTATCAACCGGGTACATGATGCCGGCGCCTATGTGGCCATGGCTACCGACCTGATGGCCCTTACCCTGCTGACCCCTCCGGGTGAGCTGGGCGCCGATGTGGCACTGGGTTCCGCCCAGCGTTTCGGTGTTCCCCTGGGCTATGGCGGTCCCCACGCGGCCTTCTTTGCCGCCAAAGACGACTTCAAGCGCAGCATCCCCGGCCGCATCATCGGCGTGAGCGTGGATGCCCAGGGCAACCGCGCGCTGCGCATGGCCCTGCAGACCCGCGAACAGCACATCAAGCGCGAGAAGGCGACCTCGAACATCTGTACTGCCCAGGCCCTCCTGGCCAACATGGCCGCGATGTACGCGGTCTACCATGGTCCCGACGGCCTGCGCAACATTGCCAAGCGCATCGCCCTCATTGCCCAGACCCTGGTGCACGCGCTCGAAGAGCGTGGCTTCGACGTGGTGCATGAAGCGATCTTTGACACCGTGGTGGTGAAGACCGACCAGGTGCAATCCATCCGCGAGAAAGCCGAGCGCCAGCAGATCAACTTCCGCTATTTCGATGAGCAGCATATCGGTATCTCGATCGACGAGACAACGATACCGACGCAGTGCATTTCGCCATCGACCACGAGGGCAGCCTGCACACCATCCCTACGGCGCTGACGCGTACTTCCGAGTACCTCACGCACCCTGTGTTCAACAGCCACCACAGCGAAACGCAGATGATGCGTTATATCAAGATGCTGGAGAACAAGGACCTCTCGCTCAACACGAGCATGATCTCCCTCGGCTCCTGCACCATGAAGCTTAATGCGGCTTCAGAAATGATCCCGATGAGATGGAGTCACTGGAGCAAGATGCATCCTTTTGCACCTGTAGCCCAGGCCGAAGGCTATGCGTTCATTGTGCGTGAGCTAAGCAAATACCTCTGTACGATCACCGCTTTCGATGCCTGCTCGTTGCAGCCCAACTCGGGCGCGCAGGGCGAATATGCCGGCCTGCTCACCATCAAATCTTACCACGAAAGCCGCGGCGAAGGCCATCGTAATGTGATGCTCATTCCCATCTCGGCGCACGGTACCAACCCCGCATCCGCCGTGATGTGCGGCATGCAGGTGGTGGTGGTGAAAGCCCTGGAGAATGGCTATATCGATGTGGACGACCTGAAAGCGAAAGCTGAGCAGCACTCTGCGAACCTTTCGGGCATCATGATCACCTATCCTTCGACGTATGGTGTGTACGAAGAAACCGTAAAAGAGATCACGGAGATCGTGCACAGCCACGGCGGCCAGGTTTATATGGACGGCGCGAATATGAACGCCCAGGTGGGCCTCACGGCTCCCGGCCTTATCGGTGCCGACGTCTGCCACCTGAACCTGCATAAGACCTTCGCCATCCCGCACGGCGGCGGTGGTCCCGGCATGGGTCCCATTTGCGTGAAAGAGCACCTGACACCCTTCCTGCCGGGTCACGTTACCCTGGCCGGCGGTGATACGGCCAAGGGCACGAACGCCGTATCGGCCGCGCAGTTCGGCTCGGCTTCGATCCTGCTCATCTCCTATGCCTACATCCGCATGCTTGGCTTCGACGGCGTGCGCATGGCCACGGAGTACGCGATCCTCAACGCCAACTATATGCTGTCGCGCCTGAAGGGACAGTTCGATATTCTTTATACCAACCACCACGGCGCCTGCGCGCACGAATTCATCGTGGACCTGCGTCCCTTCAAGAAGTCGGCGGAGATCGAAGCCGAAGACGTAGCCAAACGCCTCATGGACTATGGCTTCCACGCCCCTACCATGTCCTTCCCGGTTCCGGGTACGATCATGATCGAGCCGACCGAGAGTGAGGACAAGGACGAGCTGGACCGATTCTGCGATGCTCTGCTTTCCATCCGCCGCGAGATCGCGCTGATCGAAGAAGCGCAGCTCGACCGCAAGGATAACCCGCTGAAGAATGCGCCGCATACTCAGTTCGTGATCTGCAGCGACGACTGGAAGCGCCCCTACAGCCGCGAAATGGCCGCTTTCCCGCTGGATTATGTGAAGAGCGCCAAATTCTGGCCATCGGTAGCCCGGGTGAACAACACCTATGGCGATCGCAACCTGGTCTGCGTTTGCCTTCCCACGGAGATGTACGCCAGCGAGGCCTAACCTTTACCCAGGTTAAGAGTTAGTACTTATACGAAGAAAAGTCCCGCCCCCGGCGGGACTTTTTTGATTCGGATCATACGGCAGAGCTTGCCGCCGTCGGTTTTAATGCCTATTTTGTTCTCACCCTAACCAAACTGATCCGAACTGCTGTTACACTATGGAAATCCTGCAAGCTAAACCACTGACGCACCTGGGAGGGAAAATACGCGCACTGCCGTACGGACAAGTGCCCAATTCCATCACCCGGTTCCTGAACCACTGTCTGTCGCAGATCAAATCGCTCGGATGGACGGCCGGCATGGACGAATATGAACGTCGGAAACTTTCGGTCTTCAATTTCCTCAACTTTCTCCAGCTGGTTACCGGCCTGCTCTACCCCATCCTCGGACTCTTCCACCAGGATGCCATTCCCAACAAGATCTGGTTGCTGGCCCTGGTGCCCTGTGCGATCAGCTTTGGCGTTCTGGTGCTTAATTATCGACAGGAATATCAGAAAGCGCGCCTCATCTATTTCATCCTCTACCCCTTCTTTACGGGCTTCGTTTACCTGCAGGGCATGTTCTCGGGAGTGCAGCTGCACTTCCTGCTTTATGGCGTGATGGCGGTGTTCATCCTCCAGGACATGGGCTATATGCTCTTCACCATCGCGCTGAGCATGGTGAACTACTTCCTGCTCAACGTGGTGCTCAAGTACTTCATTTACGATGTGCGTACCGAATTCAAGGTGCTGTACTATATCAATGAGCTCATCGCACTGGGCTTTATCTTTTACGGGCTTTATCTCATCAAACGCGAGAACAACGAATACCAGATCCAGCTCCTGCATAAACAGAGGAAGCTGCACGCCCAAAAGCTCGAGATCGAAGAACAGAAAGAGATCATTTCCGCGAAAGCCGGACAGCTGGAACTGCAGAAGGAACAGTTGGCTGACCTGGACCTGGTGAAAACGAAACTGTTCACCGTCATCGCGCATGACCTCAAGTCGCCGATGTATGCCATGCGGCAGCTGTTCCAGAACATGCACCTGCGCGATCTTCCTGCCGAGCAGGTGAAAGCCTATGTGCCCGAGGTGCTGATGGACCTGAATTATACGATCGGGCTGATGGAGAACCTGCTGCAGTGGTCCAAAGCGCAGATGAAAGCGGCCTCCGTGCATCCGCAGGAGCTCGACATCAACCGGATGATCGACGAAGTGATCCACCTCCTCCGCCTGCAGGCAGAGGCCAAGCAGATCAATATCGAACGGGCCGTTGCCGAGCCTATACTCGTTATGGCTGACAAGGATATGGTCAGCCTCGTGCTGCGCAACCTCGTGAGCAATGCGATCAAGTTCACGCCCCAGCAGGGGCAGATCGAGATCGGCGTCAATGATCTTTCTTCATTCGTGGAGATCTACGTACAGGACAACGGCGCCGGCATCAGCCGCGATGCCCTCCGCAAGATCAATGAAGGCAACTTCTACTCCACCAAGGGCACGGCCAGCGAATCGGGCACGGGCCTCGGCCTGATGCTCTGTAAAGAGTTCCTGGCCAAGAACGGAGGGCAGATGCACATCGAGAGCGAGGTTGGCGTGGGCAGCGTATTCTCCTTCACGCTTCCGAGGGAGTAACTGCGGGAATGAGCTAATTTGCTAATGAGCTAATGAGCTAATGAGCTGATCAGCTAATTGAAATAACTCAACAATAGAATGCCCGGTTCTGCGTTATGCGCAAACGAACTGCTTTTATGAAAAAAATCTACCTGCTCTTTTTTTCCTGCATCAGTCTATCCGCCCTCGCCCAGGAGCGAAAAATGATTCCGCTACCCTGAATATTTCGGTGACCGACTCGAAACAGCAGGCGTTGAAAAAAGAACTGGTGGTCTTTGCGAATAAGAAGGATAATCGGTTCTTCTCCGCACGTACCGGTACGGATGGTAAATGCTCCCTCAAGCTTCCGCCCGGCGCCACCTACAGCATCCAGATGGTGATGATGGGCGACACCACCGATTACAGCGACCTCGAGATCCCCGTCCTGAAACCGGGCCAATTCTTCACCCAGCCCTTTACCGTGGATATCGAATACGATGCCCCGCGCCTGTTCACGCTCGACCATGTACAGTTCGACACGGGTAAGCCCACCATCCGCCCTTCCTCCTTTGCGGAGCTGAACGAGATCGCGGAATACATGAGCTTAAAAAAAGATGAGCGCTACGAGATCTCCGGCCATACCGACAACGTAGGCCAGGAGGCCGATAACCTCCGGCTCTCGCAGGCACGAGCCGAATCCGTAAAAGCCTACCTCGTAAAAAAAGGCATCACGGCCACCCGGCTGCAGGCCAAGGGTTATGGAGCTACGGTGCCTGTTGCCGACAACAGCACGGCCGAAGGCCGCCAGCAGAACCGCCGCACCGAAGTAAAGATCCTCTGATCATCGCTGGTGCGCCACATCGAGGCTGCGGATCTCCTCCTTGTATTTCTGCGGCAGGAGCAGCGCTTTCAGCAAGCCGTCGAGTCGCAGCAGCCGCAGGAATTGGTACAGGGGGACCACCGGCCGCAGAAAAGAAAAGCGATCGAGGTCCAGCAGCTGCTTCACCTGAGGCGGCACCACCAGGATCTGGCCTTCGAGCAACACTCGGTAGCGAAACCCACCCAGGTGCTTCCGGT
This sequence comes from uncultured Chitinophagales bacterium, assembly GCA_966112575.1. GTDB lineage: Bacteria > Bacteroidota > Bacteroidia > Chitinophagales > Chitinophagaceae > Flavisolibacter. The sequence goes on along the minus strand of CBHWDR010000001.1, from coordinate 2,686 downwards.
ATTGAAGAAACAGGTCTTCTGTGTGCTTGCTGCGCACCATATCATTCCGTAGATGTTCGTCGCGTACCGGCAGCCACGAGGGATAATCCGGCGGCAACTCCTTTAACCCCATCCGAAGCCCCATCCGATAGAAGACCTGGTAGACGTCTTCCTTTTCGCTGCCGGATAGCTTGCGCTCGAGGAGTTCGTATGCGGCAATGGAATAGTGGATCAGCATGAAGAGCACATCGCGGTAAGCCCAGTCGGGGATCTTGCCGCCCCTCGCGCGCTCCACGCCCTGGTGGATCGCAGTGATCTTGTCGATGGCGGAAAAAGCCGTGGCCTCGTCGGAGAAAACGATCCGCCGGGCATAGCCGACGGTGGAAAACAGGCGCCCCAGCGGGTCGGCAGGCAGCCGGCCGGTGAAATAGAGCCAGTCCACCGCTTTGTTCAACGCGAACTCCGCAGCCGCACCGGCAAAGATGAACAGGATAGTATCGCTCTTGCCCCAGATCGTACGCACAATGGAGCGCTCAGGTACGAAGTGCTTCATCCCTTAAAGGTACGAAAGGGCTAGACCTTATTCGCCGTATTGCACATATGGAGCATGGTCTGCACCACATGCAGCAGGTCGCGGTAAAGCGTAGGCTTGCGGAAGAAGGTACAGTTGTGTTTCTGGCAAAGCTTGATGTCATCCTCCCGGGATGAGGTCGTGAAGACCATCACCGGTATCTCGCGAAAGGAGGGCTGGTCTTTCAGCCATTGCAGCACTTCTTTCCCATCCATCACGGGCATGTTGAGGTCGAGCACCATCAGGTTGGGAAGCCGGATCTGTCCGGACTTGAGGAAGTCTACCGCCTCCACGCCATTACGGGCGTGCATCAGCTCTGCATTGGCAGAAAGCTGGTCCATCGCTTCGCGAACGGATTCGAAGTCATCATAATCATCCTCGGCGTAAAGGATCAGGGGTCTGTTCGTGCGGTTATCCATGTACGAATTCGGGTATGCACTCAAATAAGAAAAGATTATGCCACCAGTTCGGTTCGCTTGGCCCCGGCCGAAGCGGCAGTTTTTTCGGGCGGAAAGATGAGGCATCCCAATCGGAAAAGCCCGTATCCAAGGCAGGCGCCAAGGGTATTCAGCAGCACATCATCCACATCGGCGCTACGGAAGCGCGTCACCAGCTGCAGCAGCTCGATACCCATCGAGACCAGCAGACTGACCAGAAAAACGGACAGGAATCCCCGAAAACGGGAATAGAGCAGGGGCAGGTAAATGCCCAGCGGCAGGAGCATCACCAGGTTCCCCAGGATCTGCTTGTTGCCCAGCCGATAAATGCGGAAGATCTGCAAGGGTTTGAGGTTGACCCGGTCGCGGGATTGCACCCGTTCCTGCATGTTCTCCCACCAGCCCAGCACGGAGATCTCCCGAAAGAGGATAAAATAACCCGTCAGGGTAAGGACCATGAACACATACACATAAAAAGAGGCCTGAACACCGATGTCGAGATAGCGCTCCTGCCGGCGGCGGGCCGCGTCGAGCAGGATCCAGCCATAGAGGACGGAGAAGCTGACCAGCAGGAACACAATGCGGCGGGAATTGACATGGCGGTAGATCAGCGCCTGGTGATCGTAGAGGTAAACGATCCCCAGCAATACGACCGGGAGCAGCACCCAGATCTTTCTCCAGATTGGCGAGATGGACACCGGCTAAAATTACGGCTTTTCCCAGGCCGGCAAGAGCAGGGAAGCCGGCTCCGTTAAGATTTCCTTCACATTTATACGAATGTTTTTACATGAATTTGGAACGACGCAAAAACAATTCATTTCCGGTTTCCGCGCCATCATCCGCCCGAATGCACCACTCGTTGCATCTGCGCATGGCAGGCGTGGGAAGGCGGTCCATATTTGTTGCACAAACAATCACCACCCAAAACCTAAAATCATGAAACGCATTTTTCTTCCCCTCCTGCTCCTCTTCGTTGGCCTGACCTCCTTTGCCGGCGATATCAACAAAGCCGTATGGCAGTCTTTCCACCAGCAGTTCGGACAGCCTTCCGAGATCATTGCCGATGAAGTGGAAGGAATGGCCCGCATCTCTTTCAAGCAGAACAACGAACGCTATGCCGCTTACTACAGCCGTGAAGGCGAGCTGCTGGTGATCAGCAAGGAAGTGTCCGTTGAGCTCCTCCCCCTGCTGATGAAGCAGAAGCTGGAAAAGCACCTGAATGGCGGCACCGTAGCCGAATGTTACCAAATGGAAAGCAAGGGCAGCATCAGCTATGTGGTCGTAACCGAAACCGCAAAGAAAACCACAACCCTGCGCAATGATGGCACCGGCTGGTACCAGGTGACCTCGAAGCGTAAGAAATGATCCAAGATCCATTACCATAAAAAAGCCCCCGTTAGCTGACGGGGGCTTTCCTTATTTCTCCGTATCCATGTTGAACATATTCTGTTCTTCCTTTTTTCGCATGCCGAAATTATAGCGCAGGTTCAGCCCGATGCGCTGCGTATCCATCCTTCGCGCTCCCTCAGCCTGTATGCTCCCCTGGTTCATGGTGAAGGGGATGCGGTTGGTACCCAGGATATCGCTCAGGTTAAGGGAAACACTCAGCTTCTTTTTAAGCATTTGCTGCGTCAGCTGGAAGCGCAATTCGCCGAAAGTATTCAGCTCGTAAAACTGCTGCTGTCCGTTGAAGCGCACG